>JASLRT010000015.1 GCA_030743815.1 Candidatus Neomarinimicrobiota bacterium
TCCCACACGGGCAGGAAGAAGCGAAAAGTGGTCTCCGTATTGAATGGGTTGGGAAAGTTCTGGTAGAGGGTAATGGCGGAAGGGAGAGGCACTTCAGGATTCAGCTTAATGCTGTAGCTGTAATCGGCATCCTCTGTGGTATCTGTAACAACGGCAAGGACGACGCTCTGACCTACTGCCGGGATGGAGAGGATCGCATTGAAGTCGACTGGCTGGACGGTTACTGTTCCATCGTCTTCCCGGACAGTTCCGCTTGTCTGGAAAGAGACGGTCTCATTCCCCGGTGTGAAGGATACTTCCAGGGGCCCTTCGCCGGCCGTCAATTCGATATAATGGGCGGCGTTGTGCATAAGTTGGCCGCTGTCATATTCAATAATATAGTCGCTTCCCATAATGGCAACGGAACGTTCCAGCCGCGGCAAAATTCCGTACTGGCGATATGCGTCACCTTCTTCATAGGCGTAAATTCCGGCGGAGGCTTCAGAGGTGAGAAGATGGTTGGCAATCACCATTCTGTTTAAGGCGTCACTGAAACTGGATCCCACGCTCAACAGCGCCTCGTCAATTGTTCTGATACTGAAGTCGCCCTCGAAACTGTTGTGTCTCACGCTTTGTTCAAGAATCTTGCGCACGGTTGAAGGTCCGCCGATGTGCTCCGAAAGGTAGCGGAAGAATATCCAGCTGCCGTACCAGTGGGGAGCCCTGTCCTTATTGAGTGAGATATGGGGCTCATCCAGCCAATCCTTCAGGTACTGGTAATTGTCGTTGATGTCATCGAACACCTCATCCTCAATCCAGACCGCGGTGGCCTCTAGCATCCAAATGGCTTCCCATCCGTCGTAGCCGAACTGAATGGCGTGTAACAGTTCGTGCGCGGCGGTAACTTGAATATTTTCTTCTTCACTCAGAGTGAAATTGTGATAGTTGTTGCGCATAGCGATGTAGCTTGTAGCAGCATTTATCTCTTCCGCCGCTGAGAATTCGTTATCACCCGATCCACTGCTTGCCTCATACTCCATCTGGGTGTAGCCAAAAAGGGATGGTCCCAGCTGGGAGACGTAGATGTCGTAGGCGGCGCTGCCGCCGTTATCGGCGTACCAGCTGTCACTGGGTGGGCGTATGAATCCTGTACGGGTGATATGATTTTCCGCCACCTGATTGAACACCTGCGCCATCATGTTAATATAGTCAGGAACGCCGTCCATGTCCCCATCTTCGGAACTAACCGAATCTCTCCCTGCCAAAGTAAAGTGAAAGCGGAAGATGCCGGAATCGTAGGTTTGAGCCAATCCTGAGGGGCGCGCAAATGCGGCTATGCGTCGCTTAAAATCGACACCCAAATCTGACAGCACCTCCTTTACCTCAGGTGAAAGAGTTTCTCCATGGCGGATGAGTGACTGGAGTACGTGAGTGCCGCACTTGGGATCGATTACACTTGAGCTGATCCCAGATAGTTCGGTTTGGGCTTTGAGGCTGGCAATCTGTTGCAGGAGGAGTTGTTCTTCAACCGCGGCATTCATCTCATTCGATGGCACTCCGCCACCCGTCACCACTTGAGCAACTGCAACAAGGAACAGGATTGGAAAGTGTATTTTCACGTGAGGGTAGATTTATGAATTAGACTAATCTTCTGCTGTGTCACGTCTGTGGCGGCGTGCGTCTTTTGAGATCTTTTTGGCCATCTCCTCGAAAACGCGTTTTTCTTCATGCTGTTCACGTAGCTTGCGTTTTTCTTCCAGCAGGCGTTTCTTACTTAGGAAGAAACGTACAAACAGTCCGAAGACTAGGATTCCAAGAACATAGAAAATGGCGAAATATGTCAGATCAGGATTCATTCAGGACTCTCTGGTTTACCACTCTTTATGTATAAGTAACCGCCTGCCAGAAAAACTGTTCCCACGATGAATTCCACCGCTTCGGAGCGCAGCAATCCTCCTGCCACCATGCCGGCCCCTGCAACCATCAGCAAGTACGGTGCGCGCTCTTTCAGGCTCGATACAGATTCTGTTCCACCCACGCTCACTTCATCTCCTGCCACGGATTTCAGTTTGTCGATGGCACCATAGGTCTCTGAAAGAGGAAGACGTAGCACGGTTACGATATCTCCCTGGGCGTCCGGGACGACGATTTCGTACGATTCCACCGGTTTCGACAGTCTAAAGTTCAACTGCACCGATTCAGGCATCTGGTGAGCCTGGAATTCAGTAACAAATCCCGTTCTGACGAACGGCCACTCCCTGGTAGTGTCTATCGAAGCATCCACCAGCGTCATATAGAACCAACCTGTTTCAGACGTCCACGCTGAGACCTGTTCGCGCTCAGTCTTGCCCCTTTTCTCGATAGTGATGACGGTTCCATTGACTTTTTGTTCAATGGCGATTCCTGTTATTTCAACAGCTTTCGGATACGCCGCAGAAGTGAGAACCATCAGGAGCGGCAGGACGGTGGAAAAGGAAAAGGATGTGACGAATCTCATGATTGTTGCTCCGGCTTCAACGGAATATAAAAATTTTGCTTCAATTTTTGGGAGAACATTGTATATTCAATGTAAGAGCTCGAGTATGAAGCGTATTCTAAGATTCACCGTTCAACTGCTGATACTGTTTTTATTGGCATCCAGTCTGCCGCTGGATCTGTTCGCCGCGGCCGCGGCTGAACCGAACCTGAAATCGCCTCAGCAGACCAAGAAGAAACGTTCCTCCAAATCGAAAAAGAAAACGTCGGGAAAATCCTCCTCTAAGAAAGCAGCGCAGGCCAAGAAGTACTTTGATAGGGGGAAGAAGAGAATAAAAGCCAAAGATTATCAAGGAGCGTTGAAAGATTTTAAGGCAGCTGATAAACTGAAGCCTTCGAAGACGACCAAGTCTTACATCAAGAGATTAAGCGGGATGGTATCAAAGAAAAAGAAATCAGCGCCGGCGGTAGCGAAAAGAGTACCTGAGCCTAAGAGCGTATACCAGGTCTCAGATAATATCTATCGGATGACCTATCAGCTTGATGCTTCGACCCAGCGTATCCGGAGCGCCCGGCAGGCACTCAAGCCGATGGATACCCGGTCCGAAAGCCGTATGACTCTTGCACGGATGGAGAAGTTGGAGAAGAAGGCTTTGAATGAGCCGACGAATTCTAATGCACAGCGGGATCTTGCTCTGGAATACGAAAAAAAGGGAGCCTTTGGCAAAGCGAGAGATATCTATATGCGTCTGATCTCGTCTGCCCCCATGAACCCGGATTATCATTATTTTCTCGGCGCCATGTATGCGCGAATGGGGCAAGACAACAAGGCCCGTTATGCTTTTCAGGAAGTCCTGGAGATCGATCCTAATCATCTGGCAACAGTGAATGCACTGTCGCTTCACTCCGGGCGACCGGGCGGCAGTACGATGGCGACGGACTTGATGCAGAAAGCAGCCGCGAAAGCGCCGGAAGGGCCGGCTCAGATGCTGAAAGAGGTTCGCGAATATCTTGAATCCGGTGCCTACGATAATGTTATCTCAATGGCTCAAGAAGGCGAGAAGCGCTATCCCAAAAACGCCGTGCTTCCCTACATGAGAGGAATGGCCCACGAAGCAAAAGGTGACCTTGAGTCCGCCAAAAAAGCTTACAGGAACAGCATCGAACTCGACCCATCGGATCCGTCGTCGTCGGTGGCTCTGGGTGATCTCTATTCCAATCAGGGCAACTATCTCTACGCCGCCATCTCTTATGAAGGGGCCCTTGAAAAGAATCCCGCAGATGTGGTGCTCCGTTTCAAACACGGTCTCAGTTACTTCGAGGCTTATGAGTGGGCCAAGTGTGCAGCGGCGTGGGAAGATATATTGCACTACGCTCCCAATCATACCGAAGTGATCAAAATGCTGCCGCGGGTCTATTACATTTTAAGCATGGAGTACAACCGGAACGGATTCACCGATCTGAGCCGGCAGGCATTTGCCAATGCGATTTCAGTCAATCCTGCGTCCTCAGACTGGTTGGGTGATGCTTTGAACACCGCCGGCGAATACTACAGAGATAACGGCATGTACCGTGAGTCACTCAAAGCGTACCAGGAAGCGATGGAGCTGAGTCCCGAAAATGTACATCACTATAACGGCATCGGCGCCACATACTGGTATATGGGGGAAAAGGAGATGGCCGTGGCGGCGTGGGAGAAAAGTCTGAGCTTGCATTCCGGTGACAATGCAGCCCGCGGCTGGCTTCTCCTGGCAAACCGGTGATCTTGGACCGGATACCTGCTCCCAGATATTGCTGTTCTTCTGATTTACGATCCTTATCTTCCTCTCTGATTTTTCTTCTATGAAAAGACTTCTCGTTGTCGTCCTTTTGTTCTGTTTTTCTCAAGTTTCGGCCCGCGTCGATGTCGGTGAAATCCCAATCGATCGCCCGGGAGATGACCTTGTCTGGCAGGGCATTTACGCTTTCTACAACTCGGAGTTTGAAAAATCGGTGACACTTCTTACATCAGCAAGAGAAAAGTTCCCGCAGCATCCCGCTGTTCACTTTACCTGGGCGGTATCCAGGTGGTTAAGGACACAGGCGTTTGTGGGAATCGAAGATAGCTACGATGTGCTTGAGAAGTCTCTTGATGAGATTATTCCCATCTATGAGAAGTACGCCGCTGACTATCCACAAATACCGGAGTACCGTCTCTATCTGGCGGCATCAAAAGGCCTCATGGCGAGAATGTATCTCGGCAAAAAAGAGTGGCTTGGCGTACTGGTAGAAGGCGTTAAAGGATATCGCGGCGTGTTGACGGTTCACAAGGAGAATCCGGAGCTGTGGGACGCCTACATGCCCATCGGTCTCCTTAATTTTTTCTCCGGAAACATGTCTCCATTCATCCAATTCGTGGCCGGACTGTTTGGCATGGAAGGTGACCGTGATCTCGGTCTGGATCAGTTGCGAGTGGCAGCGGAGAAGGGAGAATATGCCTGGATCGAGACGTCTCAACTTCTTGTATTCATTTATCTATGGATGGATGATGATTACGATGAAGCACTTCGTGTGACAGAGATGCTGGTCCGCCGACTGCCTGACAGCATTTACAATCAGCACCTCTATACGGAGACACTCATCAGGCTCAATCGTCTGGATGAGGCGGAGGCTAACCTGGCGCTCACCTACAATATGGCCCAAGAACTTCCCCCTCTGTCACGGGAGAGTTGGATACCGACACTCAAGTATCACGAGGCTCTGCTTAATTTTTATAGCGGCAATTATGATAAAGCTATGGAAATGATCACCCAATCCATTGATGAGTTCGCCACCGAACTGGATACGCCTCTCGGATTCGGCTATGTGCTGCGAGGACAGATTCACGATCTTCGGGGGGAGCGACG
>JASLRT010000016.1 GCA_030743815.1 Candidatus Neomarinimicrobiota bacterium
GGTTTTGTCAAGGAAGGAGTCAAGAGAGGCTACCTGGAGATTCGAGGTGAAAGAGTGGATCATTACAGTTTTGGTCTGTTAAAGGAAGATTGGGAGAAAAAAAGATGAATTACGAATTCAAAGATAGGCGAGCGATCGTTACTGGAGCATCCAGCGGTATCGGCAGAGGGATCGCCATGCGGTTCGCTAAGATGGGTGTGAAAGTAGTGCTGTCGGCTCGACGGCAGGAAGAACTTGAAGGGGTGGCAGCAGAGATACGATCCCATGGCGGGACGGCTATTGTTGCTCCCTGCGATGTGACCAATCCTGAAGACGTAGCTCACGTGGTGCGAACGGCTGTGGATGAGCTGGGAGGGGTGGATATCATGGTGAATTGTGCCGGCATTGCAGGACCTATGATCTTTGAGGAAACACCGCCAGAACGGTTCCGCCAACACATGGATGTGAACTATTTCGGCGCTGTGGAGTTTGTCCGGAATGTGCTCCCAATCATGAAAGAGCAGGGGAACGGCTATATTGTCAATATCTCTTCCATCACCGGGCTGAAAGGATTGCCCACTTATACCTCATATGGAGCCAGTAAGTTCGCACTCACCGGTTTTTCCGACTCACTAAGGCACGAGGTGAAGAAGTACGGCATCAAGGTCTCTGTGGTAGCGCCGCCGGGGGTACATACTCCCCTGGTGGATGACGATCTGGAGAGCCATCCCGACTGGTTTCACAAGTTCAAGGTGATAGAGGTGGATCAGGTATTGAACAAGATGATCAGCGGAATGCGCAAAGGGCGCTTCTTGATACTGGTTTCCGCCGATACAAAGATGATGCACGCCATGGTGCGCTTCTTTCCTCGGGCGTTTACCGCCTTGCTGATGTGGCTCTACAAGATGGAAAAGTGAATCTGGCCGAACGGTTGGTATCAGGTCCCCCGCTATTGCTGGACGGCGCCATGGGGACAGAGCTGGAGCGGCGTGGGGTGGATGTTTCTCTGCCTCTCTGGTCTGCGGCTGCAGTTGAAGAGCACCCCGAGATTGTTCAGGCAATCCACAGTGACCATGTTTCTGCAGGCGCAAAAATTATTACGACTGCAACTTTTCGCACACTTCCCCGTACTTTCATGAAAATAACTGATAATCTCGACGAAGCCGCAGAACGAGCGAAAGATGCCGCCTTGACTGCTGTTGCTTTGACAAAGAGAGCCGCAGGCGAAAAAGCTCTGGTGGCAGGTTCCGTCGCTCCTCTGGAGGATTGCTACACTCCCGAACTGTTTCCAGGAGTTGAGACTGCCTTAGCGGAATTCAGGCAGTTGGGAGAATGGCTCACAGAAGGTGGCGTGGATCTTATCCTTATAGAAGCCATGTCGCGTATTGATGAAGTTTCGGCTGCGTTGGAGGCAACGAACGGTCTTGGACTTTCGCGGTGGGTCAGTTTTATCGTGTCAGATGTTGAGCATCTTCTATCAGGTGACAGTTTGGAGAGTGCTGTGCGGGTGGTAGAGGAAAATGGCGCCGACGCTGTACTGGTTAACTGCTCAGAGCCGCGTATCTCAGTAGCAGTGTTGGATACGATGAGCCAGTTCACAGAGTTACCCCTTGGGCTTTACCCTAATTTGGGGCATTCGGACCCGGAACCGGATGGAGTAACCAGTGAGATCTACCCGGAAACGGAATTTATGCAGATCATGACTCGCGCTATCCAGAGAGGGGCTCGAATAGTAGGCGGATGCTGTGGATCTTCACCCAAACATATAGCCGAACTGGCAAAAAATATTTCAGGCTTGCAATTTTAGTGACGGGTGCTTATTTTATTTGTATGGTACAATTATGGAAGTAGGAGAACTTT
>JASLRT010000017.1 GCA_030743815.1 Candidatus Neomarinimicrobiota bacterium
TCCAAAAAATTGTCTGTGTCGGCGCAACATGCAGTCGTTCATCACTACCAAAAGGCTAGCATCTTCCGCCAGTTTTGCCGCTTCATCATTGATTACACCGTCCTGGAGCCAAAGGGCCTTGGCACCGATCTCAACCGCTGCTTCAGAAATGGGAACCGTATGTTCCGGTCTTCGGAACACATCTACCACATCCACCTTGACCGGGATATCCAGCAGGGAAGGGTAGGAGGTTATGCCGGCGATTTCGGCCTGCCCCGGATTGACCGGAATTATCCTATACCCGTGGTCCCGCAGGTATAGCGCCACGTAATGGCTGGGCCGTTCCGGTTTGGGGCTCATGCCCACCACAGCAATGGTCTTCATAGCGAAAATCTTTGCAACGGTTTCCGGTTCGTTCATGTTGTTACCCCTCGCTTCCTTGAAGTCCTCTTCAAATCTATATCCCTCCAGTCATCTTGCGAACAGATTCTTGAGAATGTACCCCGCCAGATGCGGATTCTCTTCCAGGCGACGTGTGGCGTACGATAACCACTCCTCGCCAAACGGGACATATATCCGTACCTTATGACCGCCCTCCAACAGCTGCTCCAGTCTTCCCCCCATGGGGACGCCATACAGAACCTGGAATTCATAAAGATCTCTCGATATTCTTCTGTTTGCTATCCATGTCTCTAACGAATCGATAATGAGTTTGTCGTGGGTGGCAATGGCCACGTAAGCACCGCTTTCAAGGCCCTTATGGACCAGTTGGATGAAGTTGTGGCGGATCTCTTCCCTGTCATGAGTCGCAATTTTCTCTGATTCATGATAAATCCCCTTGCAGATACGAATGTTAAGTTTATCGCCTGTCAATTGAGTGAGGTCGCCCATGCTGCGATAGAGATAGGCCTGCAACACAGCTCCGATCCGTGCATGGTGAGCCAGACATTTCCGGTAAAGGTGAAGGGTCTCGTTCGTGTAGGGAGAATTCTCCATATCGATTCTCAGGAAGTTGCCCGTCTCACGAGCCTTGCGGACTACCGTGGACAGATTTCCTTCAGCCAGTCCGTCATCAAATCCGAGGCCCAAGTGGGTCAGCTTAAGAGAAATATTACAGTCAAGTGCTTCATCGCGGATAGTGTCGTAAAGCTCCAGATATGCATTCGTAATCTGCTTTGCTGCTTCAATAGAATCAGTATATTCACCCAGGATATCGAGGGTTGCGCAGAATCCTGCCTTATTGAGTCGCAGAACAGTGGCGACAGCTTCTTCTACGGTAACGCCGGCAACGTAGCGCATGGCGATTTTCCGCACCAGTGCGGAAGGCAGCAGAGGGAGAAGCGGGGTGACAGTTCGTTTAATCAGAGACATGGATAGGACGGATGAATTTAGCAGATTGCTTCATGAAACGGCAATCTGTTTTGATGCAATTGTCCCAGTCAAGACCCAAGTGATCTGCCCGGTGCCAAGTGAGTGGTAACTGGTGAGTGGTGGAGGAAACGTGAGCCATCGGTTATCCCTGATTGCGAATACGGATTTTGGAGTAAAACGATGGAATCCCGATCCCTCCGGGAAGGAGTCATTTTGAAGCGCCAATATCAGACGGAGCATCGCCCCAATTTGGCTTGCAAAGGAATCCACTCCACGATAAATTCTCGTCTTATTCTTATCGGTATCCGGTCTAATGTATCAACACTTTGGCACTGTTTTCATCTTTCTGATCATCGGGATAATTCTGGTGGCAGTCCCGTTGCTACTGCAAAGAATACTGTCGCCGCAGCGGAAAACTTTTGACAAGCTGTCAACGTATGAATGCGGTGAGGACGCTGAAGGAACTGCCTGGATCCAGTTCAATATCCGCTTCTACATTGTAGCACTCATTTTTGTCATCTTTGATGTGGAAGTGGTGTTCCTGTTTCCGTGGGCTGTGGTCTATAAGCAGCTTGGTCTCTTTGCATTCGTTGAAATGATGATCTTCCTCGCCATTCTAGCATTGGGCCTGGCGTATGTTTGGCGCAAAGGAGACTTGGAATGGGTCAAGTATTCTGTCCCGTTTGGCGGCGGTCGATATGGCAAACTCAAGTTGGAGCAGGAGCCGGCCCCACCCATAGCGGATGTTCAGGGGGAGGTTCCCACCGCCTGAAGCTGATTTTATCCGTCGATGCAGTTAAACGAAATCATCTCCTATATCAACGACCAATTCAGGGAAGATCTGATCCTTGGCGGCGAAGATGAACCCGCTGATTATATCGCCGTCTCACCAGCTGACTGGTGTGAACTTGCCCGCTTCCTTTATCATGATGATAAGCTGAAGTTCGATTCTATGATGTGTATAACAGGTGTGGACTACGGCGAAGAGGAGAATCTGGCTGTAATTTATAACCTGCATTCTATGACTCATGCTCACAAGCTGGAGGTACGTATGCCTGTTTCCAAGGCAGATCCAAAGGTGCCGTCTGTAGAACAGATTTGGCGCATTGCCGATTGGTTTGAGCGAGAGGTGTATGACATGTATGGTATCACTTTTGATGGTCATCGCGATCACCGCAGGATATTGCTGCCGGAGGACTGGGAAGGTTTCCCCCTGCGGAAAGATTATGTCTTCCCCGATTTGTATCACGGCATTGTTGTCCCTAAAATGAAGGAAGGATGGGAGTAGTCCTCGAAAAGGAACTGGGTTCGCTTCACGGCGAGGAGATGGTCCTCAACATTGGACCCCAGCATCCGAGCACCCACGGTGTCTTGAGATTGAAGGTCAGCACCGATGGTGAGATCATCACCAGGATCACCCCTTATATCGGTTACCTGCACCGCTGCTTCGAGAAGCATTGCGAGAATGTGACCTATGAGCAGGTAATCCCCTATACCGACCGTTGCGATTATATTGCTTCCATGAATAACAATTTCGGATATGCTCTGGCCTTGGAAGAGCTGATGGAGATAAAAATTCCGGAAAGGGTTGACTATATCCGTGTCATAGTGGCCGAGCTTAATCGTATTGCCTCCCATCTCCTTGCCATCGGAACATTCGGGCTCGATGCTGGAGCGTTCACCCCTTTCCTTTACTGTTTCAGAGACAGGGAACGTATCCTCGATCTTTTTGAAATGTTATGCGGTGCACGCTTGCTTTACAACTACATCTGGGTCGGCGGTGTATCCCACGATCTGCCGGTGGGGTGGGTAGAGAAAACCTACGAGTTTCTCGACTATTTTGAACCGCAGGTGACGGAGTATAATGAAATCCTCACTTACAACAAGATTTTTGTTGAACGGACAGCAGATGTTGGTGTATTGCCTGCCGATGTCGGCATCAGCTACGGCGTGACGGGACCGAATCTGAGGGGTTCCGGCGTCAAATGGGATCTCAGGCGGAATGAGCCATACAGCATTTATGATAAGTTTGAGTTTGATATTCCCATCGGAACGGGTGCCATGGGCTCCGTTGGGGACTGCTGGGATCGCTACTATGTGCGTGTGAGGGAGGTTGAGGAGAGTACAAAAATTGTGCGCCAAGCGCTGGACCAGATGCCGCGAACCGGCGACGTCCATTCAGCGCTTCCGAAGAAGATTCGCCCTCCCAAGGGGCAAGTATACAGTC
Organism: Candidatus Neomarinimicrobiota bacterium; assembly: GCA_030743815.1. Lineage (NCBI taxonomy): Bacteria > Pseudomonadati > Fidelibacterota > Fidelibacterota bacterium. The sequence goes on from JASLRT010000017.1 coordinate 3,578, forward strand.
GATCGGAGACACCGCGCGGCGATTTGGGATACTATATAATTAGCGATGGAAAGCCTGTTCCTTTCCGGTTGAAGATGCGATCCCCCGCGTTTACCGCTCTCAGTTGTATCGATGAAATCGCCAGAGGGTGGATGATCGCCGATGTGATCGTCATTCTTGGAAGTCTCGACATTGTGTTGGGGGAGATTGATCGGTAATGGTCGACTATTTCCTTGAGCTGTTTTCGCGATCTTCATGGATGTCCTCTTCGCCGTGGATGATACAGTTTGTTATTGCTGCTACCTTTGCTGCCTTGCCCATTTTCATCTTCATGGCGGTCAATGCCATAGTGGCCGTCTACGCGGAGCGAAAGGTATCTGCTTTCATGCAGGATCGACTTGGGCCCATGGGGCAGGGTGTTGGCCTCCACGCAGGGAAATGGGGTCTGCTTCAGACGGTAGCCGATGCGCTGAAGCTGATTCTGAAAGAAGACATAATCCCGGCCGCGGCCGACCGCAAGATGTTTATCCTTGCACCTTTCATTATTTTTGTTGGCGCCTTTGTTACATTTGTCGCACTCCCTTTTAATCAGTGGATCGTCGCCGCAGATTTCAATGTAGGCGTCTTCTACATTGTGGCAATGAGCTCTGTAGGCGTTATCGGCATCATACTCGCTGGATACGGTTCCAACAACAAGTGGTCGCTTTACGGTGCCATGCGATCAGCAGCGCAAATCATCAGTTATGAGATCCCGGCGGCGCTCTCCCTTCTGGCCGTTATCATGCTGGTGGGGAGCCTCAGGATGCAAGACATAATCATAGCTCAGGGTGGAACTGTCTGGGGGATTTTCCCCAACTGGTTTATTCTCGATAATCCGTTCACACTGATGGCCTTCTTTATCTTCTTTATATCGGGCGTTGCCGAGACGAACCGGACGCCCTTCGATCTACCGGAAGCTGAATCGGAGCTTGTCGCCGGTTTTCATACCGAATATTCAGGGATGCGCTGGGCGTTTTTCATGCTATCCGAGTTTGCCAATATGTTCATCGTAGCAGGCGTCGCTGCGGTGGTGTTTCTGGGCGGCTGGCAGAGTCCCATTCCCGGTGTCATGGACGGCCCAGGATGGGGTCTCATCTGGTTTCTGAGTAAAGCTATCTTTCTGATTCTGGTGATGATGTGGTTCAGGTGGACGTTTCCCAGGTTGCGCACCGATCAGCTCATGAGGCTGTGCTGGAAATTCTTTCTGCCGGCAGCTTTTGTCAATATTGCTGGAGTCGGGATCTGGGATTTGTTTGTGAGATGAGAGGATTTCGATGAGATATGTCGCCAACATATGGGAATCGATAACAACGCTTCTTATCGGCATGCGTGTGACCATGGGACATATGTTGCGTATCCGCAAAGGATTTGTGACACTGCAATACCCTGTTGAACGGTGGCCCAGACCGGAAAAGAAGATCGGTTTCAGTACCGACAGCTACAACGTTATCCGCTCGCGGCTCACGGTGGATATCGATGATTGTATCGGCTGTATGAAGTGTGTGCGTACTTGCCCAGTCAGTTGTATTAAGATCGACACTGTGAAGGTGGAAAAGGGAGAAGATATACCTGAAGCGAATCATCGCGGTATAACATCCAGCGGGACGCAAAAACGACTGCTTGTTACCCGATTTGATATCGATATGACGGAATGCTGTTACTGCAATCTCTGTACTTATCCCTGTCCTGAAGAGTGTATCTACATGACGGGCGGCCCCAATTCCTCCAAACACGAGATTGACTATGAATTCTCTGAATTTAACCGCAATGATATAGTCTTCCGTTTTTCTAAGGTTCCACCCGCCATGGCCGCCGAATACAGCAAACCGGCTGAAGTAGTGAAGAAGGGCGAAGAGTGACAGGCGCCGATTTCGTGTTCTGGTTCGTAGTGTTGCTGACGGTGGGATCGGCTTTTGTTGTGGTACGCTCCCAGAATCTGATCTACTCAGCGGTAGCGCTGTTGTTTACCTTTCTCGGTGTCGCCGGTCTTTATGTATTCATGATGGCCGATTTCATCGCAGTGACCCAGGTTGTTATTTATGTGGGAGGTATTCTGGTTCTCATCATTTTTGGTATCATGCTGACGCACAAGATGGTGGACGTTCGCCTGTCCCATACCAGCATGCAGCAGGGGATAGGATGGCTATTGGCGCTTCTGATAATTGCAGGTCTTGTCAGGATGATTACTTCTTCTCCGTGGTTCCTCAAGAGTACGCCCGAGTCTGAAGAGACAGTGGCGGGAATCGGCAGGCTGCTGATGATCGACTACCTGCTTCCCTTCGAAATCGCCTCCGTTCTTCTGCTGGCTGCCCTTATTGGTGCCGCGATGCTGGCGCGAAAAGAGAACTGATGGATAGCTTAAACACATATTTGATTGTTGCGGCGATTCTGTTCACACTGGGAATCTTTGGTGTCATCACGCGGCGAAACGGGATTGCGGTTCTGATGGGTGTTGAGCTGATCCTCAATGCGGCCAATATTAATTTTGTCGCTTTTGCCCGCTTTGGAGGAATGAACCTCTCGGGGCACGTCTTCGCGCTCTTCGTCATCATCATGGCAGCGGCAGAAGCGGCTGTGGCGCTTGCTATCATTCTCAATCTTTACAATAACCTGGGTACTGTCAATATCGATGAAGCTGACAGTCTGAAAAGGTAATGATCACGTACGGTCTTCTTATTCTTATCTTGCCGATTCTGGCCTTTCTCATCCAGATATTCTTTGGCAAGCGTCTGCCGCGACAGGGAGACTGGATTTCCATTGGTGCCGTTGTAATCACCCTCTGTCTCGCTTTGGCAATGCTGGGCGTTATGCTGGTGATGTACGACGCCGACTTTACGGTGGAAAAGACGTGGCAGTGGTTTGATCTCGGTACTCTGGAGTTCAGGCTGGGCCTTCTGATCGACAACATAACCATCGTCATGTTGCTGGTGGTAGCTATCGTTTCGAGTCTTGTACATATATACTCGGTGGGATATATGAAGGGTGATATCAGGTACTCTCGTTACTTTGCCTATCTCTCTTTATTTACCTTTTCCATGAACGGGATTGTTCTCTCCAATAATCTTTTCAGCATCTATATGTTCTGGGAGCTGGTAGGTCTCAGTTCCTATCTTCTTATCGGGCACTGGTTCGAGAAAGATACAGCATCCGATGCCGCTAAGAAGGCGTTTCTTGTTAACCGGATCGGTGACATTGGAATGTTCATCGGTATCATGCTTTTCTTTACAGCTACCGGCTCTTTTCTGTTCAGCGATGCTTACGCCGGTGTGGCTGAAGGTGTGTTTAATCAGAAGCTTCTAACTATAGCGGGACTGTGTCTCTTTGCCGGCGCTATCGGCAAATCGGCCCAGTTTCCTCTCCATGTCTGGCTGCCTGATGCCATGGAAGGCCCCACGCCTGTGAGCGCCCTTATCCACGCGGCAACAATGGTGGCGGCGGG
>JASLRT010000018.1 GCA_030743815.1 Candidatus Neomarinimicrobiota bacterium
ACATCTGGATCTTGAGGTGATGCCACAATGGGTGCATTCCAGTTAAATCGATATTTTTGATCAATTGGGTCAGAGCCGAGGCCGAGATACTCGTAGGCCATGATACTCCGACTATTGCCGCTTTCAACATTCAGTTCACTGATGAGTCCCTGATAACAACCACCATAGACCAGAACGGGATTGTCAGGATCAAAAGCCAGATAAGCGCTCTCACAGCCTGCTACCGAATACCAATCTTTCCAGTCGATACCGCCACGGGATCGGCTGGCAATAGCCACGGAGCTGTTGTCTTGCTGACCGCCGTAAACCCAGTAAGGAAACCGGTTATCGGTGATAACCCGATAAAACTGGGCTGTGGGTTGGTTCTGCTGAGTAGACCAGGTTCTGCCGCCGTTGAAAGAGACATTGGCACCGCCATCATTAGCGTTGATCATGATCTGGTTATCATGTGGGTTGATCCAAAGATCGTGATTGTCACCGTGAGGTGTACGAACATTTTGAAAAGTTTTTCCACCGTCGATTGATTTCATTACAGGTGCATTAAGAACATAAACCGTATTTTCATCCTGGGGATCAGCAAACAGGTGGATGTAGTACCATGCTCGGGCAATAAGGACACGATCTTTGTTCAGTCGCGAAAACGATTTCCCGCCGTCATCGGATCGATAGAGTCCCCATTTGTTTGACTCTACCAATACCCAAACACGCTTTGGATTAGCCGGAGAGACGGCGACAGATGTTTTGCCCATCTCTTTCGGTAGTCCCTTTTCAAGTTTATCCCAGGTGTCGCCGCCATCAGTGGATTTGTAGATGCCGCTGTTGGGTCCCCCGCTGCGAACCTGCCACGGCAGACGCTGGTGATGCCAGAAGGCTGCGTAGAGAACTTTTGGATTGGTCATATCCATGCTCAAATCGGAAGCGCTGGCCAGTTCATCCACAAACAAAACCTGGTCCCAGGTTTTACCGCCGTCTTTTGATCGGTAGATTCCTCTCTCTTTGCTCCCTTTCCACGGCGTCCCCTGTGCCGCCACATAAACAAGATCGGGGTTGTCCGGATGAATGATCACTTTGGAAATCTGACGTGTCTCTTTAAGTCCTAGATGGGACCACGTTTCACCACTATCCATGGATTTATAAACGCCATCACCATGGGAGCTGGAAACGCCTCTGACACAGGCTGTTCCTGTACCGACAAAAATAATATTCGGATTAGATGAAGAAACGGTTATGGCGCCGATGGATCCTACGCCGAACTGGCCGTCAGAAATATTTCGCCACGATATACCGGCGTCATCCGTTTTCCACACTCCACCTCCAGTAGCGCCGAAGTAGTAAGTTGACGGATTACCCACAACACCGGTAGCTGCTGTGGAGCGACCACCACGAAAGGGACCTATGTTTCGCCACTCCATGGCCTGGAAAAGGGAAGTGTCTATTTCCACAGCTGTCAGTGATGACAAAAGAATGGAAAAGAAAGAAACTGTTCGCATACAATGTTTTATTGATGAGCTCATTATTTTCTCCTTTAATTCGCTTAACCCCACGAACAATGAATATAGGACTGTTATCATTCGAAGAAAAGAAACGTTGAGGTACGGTTGATGATATTGTCACCTCGCTCATGTCGGGTGATATATGCAAATCCTCCCACGTTGGCAGGTATGGAGAGGGTCATTAACTTCGGGACCACCTTTCATCATGATTGTTTAATGAACATGAAAAGCATTCTAAAATGGATTGGAGCCGCTCTCATTTTTCTATTTTCTGTTATGTTGATCCGGACATTTACGTTCGGTGAAGAAGCCGTTGATGTTAAATCGGTTCCGCTCCTGGAAATTGATGAAAAAGGCTTTGCTGAACGATTTGCCGGCGGCCTGAGAATTCCTACTGTCGCCTATACAGACCGATCGAAAATGGACCCTGAGGCGTTTAAAAAATTTCACAGTTATCTTGAAAGCAATTACCCGAAGGTCCACCGCTATCTGAAGCGGGAGATAATAGGTGACCTTTCCCTTCTTTACCTATGGGAAGGGACAGACCCGTCGCTCAATCCTGTTTTACTGATGGCGCACATGGATGTAGTCCCTGTAACGGATGAATCGGTGGATGACTGGACTCACGGTCCTTTCAAAGGGGATGTGGCTGACGGCTATATCTGGGGCCGGGGTGCCATGGATGACAAGGCGAGCCTTTTTTCCATTATGGAAGCGGTGGAGTGGCTGCTGAATGATGGTTTCTCCCCGGTGAGATCAATCTATATCTCGTTCGGTTATGATGAAGAGATCGGCGGCACACAGGGCGCTGCTAAAGTAGCCGAGCTGATGCAGTCGAAGAATATTGTACCTGAGTTTGTCTTAGACGAGGGTGGAGGCCTACTTTCCGGTGACATGCTTCCAATTAATTCCATGTCCGCATTTGTAGCTATGGGTGAAAAAGGTTATATGTCTGTGAAGTTAACCGCTCACGGCCAAGGCGGGCACTCTTCCATGCCGGGAAAGGAGACCACTATTGGAATCCTTGCCGCGGCGGTTCAGAAGCTTCAAGACAATCCACTGCCAGCATCCATGACTCCATCTATTCGTCATATGATGGAAGCATTTGCGCCCGCCATGCCATTCTGGGTGAGAATTTTAATTGCCAATCAGTGGCTTTTTGAGAAGCCGTTCGTCAGGTACGCTTCAGGCAGATCAATCCTCTCTGCCTTGATGAGGACCACAACGGCACCTACAATAATTGAAGGTGGTGTTAAAGACAATGTTATCCCTCCCACAGCTACAGCGGTTGTTAATTTCAGGCTGAGGCCGGGGGACAGTATAGACTGGGTATTAGAGATGGTAAGAAAGATTGTGAATGATGAGCGAGTCCATATTGAAATTGCAGAAGGTTTTGGTAGTGAAGCGTCCAATATTTCAGATGTCAATACGCCTCAATTCGATCTT
>JASLRT010000019.1 GCA_030743815.1 Candidatus Neomarinimicrobiota bacterium
GAGCGCCATCGGATCATCTCGCACCCTGACGCACATGGATTTCTCCGGCAAGGCTATCCTGATCTTCCTCACGTCAATACGACCATCAGAATTCCCCACGACGGCGAGGTTGAGGCAAGCGTCTTATCCGTAGGGTTCGACGATTTCCGTCTCGGTCCGGTAGCGCCTTCGAAAGGGAGCATCACCAGAAGCAAGTCGTTGCAACAGATTCCGTATCGCTTTGATCCCTTCTATGAGACGGATGAGTGGTTTCCCTCCGAAAATATCACCCTCGGCAAACCGTTCATTCTGAGGGGTGCAAGAGGCGTCAATGTCCAGTTTCAGCCGTTTCAGTACAACCCCGGAACAGGCATTCTGAGGGTAGCCAAGTCGCTGGTAGTCGAAATTCGTTCAGATGGTGGGGTCGCCGCAGGAGGGGGTCAGCCTCACCGCAAGAGCGAATTCGACGCTATCTACCGCGATCTGTTCCTGAACTACGTTACTGATGAATCTTCATCGCTTGGGCAGATCGATGAGCCGGGAGAGCTGGTCATCATCGCACACGACAGTTTTGTGGATGCCGTTGCGCCGCTGGCACAATGGAAGATCCAGAAGGGAATCCCCACCACGGTGGTTGTGCTGAGTGAAATCGGTTCTTCCAGCGAAGATATTAAAGTGTATTTGCGGACAAAGTACGAGACACGGGAGTTGACCTATGTCATCCTGGTGGGAGATGCATCTGAGATACCCGTCATGTGGGGTACGACCGACGCGGCTTCTGACCCCAGCTACGTCATGCTCGAGGGCGACGATTTTTATCCCGATGCTTTCATTTCCAGGATTTCCGCCAGTTCGGTGGAACATGTTGAGGCGCAAGTAAACAAGATTCTTGCTTACGAGAAAACGCCCACAGGCGGGGAGTGGTATCACAAGGGGTTAGGGATCGCCAGCAACGAGGGTTATGATATTCCGCCGAACTACATGCGGGACTGGGAACGGGCCGAAATTCTGCGAGAGATACTTCTCGGCTATACTTATGAGCAGGTGGATCAGGTCTACGATCCCGGCGCCTCGCGGTCAGAAGTTACGGGTACTCTCAATGACGGCAGATCCATCGTGAACTATATCGGCCACGGCTCAGGCACGAACTGGGCGACGACAGGATTCGGCAACTCCGATGCACTGCGATTAGAGAACGGCGAAAGATTACCGTTCATCATCGACATTTCCAGTCTCAACGGTCAGTGGCACGGCAAGACCTGCCTGGCGGAGGCGTTCTTGCGCAATCCTGGTGGAGGCGCCGTGGGGATGTTCTCTTCATCGGTGAGTCCTTCGTGGGTGCCGCCTACAGTGATGCAGAAGCGTCTGATTAAACTGCTTGTGGCAGAGGAAAAACTGACTCTCGGTGCACTTACACTATCCGGTTCGCTGCGCGCACTGGAGGCGTATCAGGGCGGACGTGAGGGAGTAGCCGTGGTCGAAGAATACAATCTCTTCGGCGACTGCACTCTGCCTGTCAGGACGGCGACGCCGACCAGGCTTGAAGTCTCCCATCCCAGCATAATCACACCGGGATCGACCACCTTCTCTGTCGCCACATCGGTTGCTGACGCCCTTGTATCTCTCTCTATGGGCGGGGTCATCTTCGGCACCGGCGTCACCGATGAATCGGGCATTGCTGTGTTGGACTTCCACCGCGATCCTGATCAAGTGGACGCCATGATCCTCACTGTCACAGCAAGGAACACTGTTCCGTACGTCAGAACCATCGCCGTGATGGAGCCGATACGACCGCACATCACGCTCAGCTCGTATGAGATTGATGACAGCGACGGCAACGGAGACGGCTCGACAGACTACGGCGAAACTGTCCGTCTCAGTCTTGAGTTGAGGAACAGCGGTCGGCTCGCTGCCGAAAATGTGACAGCGGTCGTTTCTACGGATGATCCCTTTATTAGCGTAGAGGCAGATTCTCTCAGGTTTGGTGATATACCGCCGCAAGCCAGCAGACTGAGTGATGACGTCATTGTCTTCCACGTTTCACCGCTGACCCCCGACGCCCATGCCATTCTATTCTCGATCCATGCGCGAGCGAATAAGAGCGCGGGATCAGAGATGAGTTGGTCGGATAATATTGCTGTTGCCGTTGGAGCTCCGGAGCTGAGCTACGCGGGATACTCTCTTGTGAGGTTAGATTCGTTGCTCAATCTTGAAATCGGCAGAACGGAAGCCATTGTAGTTTCTATTGTGAACGATGGATCGGAGGGGGTAGAGGAGATTGAGCTGCACCTCAGTTCGGAGTCGAAGCATATCTCTATCGTGGACGGAGTGGCGATCATGACGGCAGTCCCGGCTGGCGCTCGAATGTCGAGCGCTGATGACCCATTTATCATCTCATCAGATGAGACAATGCCCCTCGGTTCGGAAGTAGAGTTCACCTTGGAGATGTCGACATCGGACGGCTACGCGGCGTCAAGCGAATTCAAAATTGCGGCGGGAGACAATATTATTTCCAGCAAAGATGTGCCCAAGAACTTCGGCGTTAGCAGCGCTGAGTCCGTCCTCAGCATAGAAGAGTGGGTCTTCTTAGCTGACCTGGACGTGATGGTAAATATTACTCATTCGTGGGTGGAGGACGTTGCCCTGAAGCTAGAGTCGCCTTCGGGCACTGTCATCGATCTCATCAAAGGCGTGAGCGTGAGCGGCGGCGGTTTTGAGGAGACGGTCTTTGACGATGATGCCCCCGTCTCAATTGTAGAAGCGTCGGCCCCTTTCAGCGGTTCTTTCCGGCCCGAGGCGCCTCTGTCAACCTTCAATGGTGAGCTGGCACTGGGCGAGTGGAAGCTGCATGTTTTAGATAAATTTCCGCAGTTGGACAATGGCACCTTGAACGAATGGGCTCTAATCGTCAAGGGAGCCGAACCACCCTGCCGCTCAGGCGACGTCTCGGCGGACGGCGACCTCGATATGCTGGACGTGAGCTACATAATTAGTCTTGTTGTGGGGATTCCCGAAAGTCCCAGTGACCAGCAACTGTGCGCGGCAGATTATAATCACAATGGAGAGGTTTCCATTGCCGATGCCGTTCAGCTGTTGAACGATATACTGGGCGTCAGTCTGCCGCGGCAAGTCGCCGCCGCGGGCGTTGCTCTAGAAGTGCGGGAGAAGAGTGTCGTCTTGCATCCCACTGGCGCCGTAGGGGGTGTTGAATTCACGGTAGTGTCAGAGAGTGCGGTGTCAGCGGTGAACCATGAGAGTGTTTCTGTTCAACTGAACTGTGTCGGCAAGCGGACACGGGTTGCGGTCTATAGCGAAGATGCCCGTCCCCTGTCTGAGGCAGATTTGCTCACTGTGGCGGGCCAGTTCTCCATCAAGGATCTGCGTGCGGTGGACAGGTCCGGCAATGAAATCACTGCTGACATCGTGAACATTCCTTCTCACTTTGTCTTGCACAATCCCTATCCCAACCCCTTTAACCCCACCACCACTATCCGGTACGATCTCCCCGAAGCAGGGCGAGTATCTCTGATCATCTATGATATCCTCGGGCGTAAAGTGGCAGTAGCAGTGGACAGTTGGCAGGAGGCAGGAGCACACGAGGTGGTGTGGTCAGCGGCGGATATTCCTTCGGGGATTTATTTTGTGAGGATGGCGAGCGGCGCTTTCAGTCGGGTGAGGAAGGTGGTGGTGTTGAGGTGAGGTTCAGAGGGAAGGGGTTGGGCGATATTGTATTCCGCTGTGGGTGCCATACTACCAGCACTGATTTTGCAGAAGTCGGAAACTTTTATCGCGTTTATACATTGAAGCGATAGATTGATTGGAGGTATCATGAAAAGAGTATTATCAGTTTTCTTGATTGTATTAATTGGTGTGACCGCTGGGGCGGGTCAATCTCGATCGGCAAAACAGTTCAGCGACACCTTTGCACAGGTTGTGGAAAAAGTGAATCCGGCGGTGGTCACTATTACCAGTGAGAAGATCATAAAGTGGGAAGACCGGCGCTTTCGGCATCCGTTTGAAGAATATTTTGGCGAAGATTTCTTTAAGGACTACTTCGATTTGCCTGAAGGAGAAAGCCGAAACAGAGTTCTCGGGTCTGGCGTTATTGTGGATGCAGGCAAAGGATACATTCTTACCAATAACCATGTGGTTGAAGGTGCTGACGAGATTAATATCTTGCTGATTGATGAGCGCGAATTCAGCGCCGAAGTCATCGGGACAGATCCCCAGAGTGATGTAGCGGTTCTAAAGATTGACACCAATGATCTTGTGCAAGCAGAGATGGGTGATTCGGACGAACTTCGGGTAGGCGAATGGATCCTGGCTATCGGCAGCCCCTTTTCACGCAATCTCAGTCATACCGTTACAGCGGGAATCGTCAGTGCCAAAGGGCGTAGTCGCGTGCTGGGCGGTATCGACTATCAGGATTTCATCCAGACCGACGCCGCCATCAATCCCGGCAACAGCGGCGGTGCGTTAGTTAATCTGGATGGTGAACTCGTCGGCATCAATACTGCAATTGCTACTGGAGGTTTCTCTCGCGGCAATGTCGGCGTTGGATTCGCCATCCCCATCAATCTTGCCAAGAACATTATGGATGATCTCGTGGCGGAAGGTCGCGTCATCCGCTCATGGCTCGGTGTTTTTATTCAAGATGTGGACGACGGGATAGCAAAAGCATTTGAACTCTCTGATCGCCAGGGCGCTGTAGTGACTGAGGTCGTTGAGGACAGTCCCGCTGATGAGGCCGGAATTAAAGTCAAGGATGTTATTGTTATAGTTGACGGCACTAAGATCAGGGACTCTTCGCATCTGAAAAACGTCATCTCTTCATCAAGTCCTGGAACGCGCAGCGAAGTGGAGGTTATCCGTCGAAAGCGGCAGCGCACCATCCGTGTTGATTTGGCTGAGCTACCTCAAGAGGGCGCCGTATTTGCTTCACGGGAGAGCGCAACGCCCCAACTGGGAATGGATGTGCAAGATGTCTCTGAGGCGCTGGCTAGACGTTTTCAGCTTGACGAAGACGAATCTGGCGCTGTTGTTGTAGAAGTTCTTCCCAATAGTGTTGCTGCCAGAGCCGGGATTCAGAGAGGCGACCTTATAAAACGAGTGGGAGACGAAGAAGTCGACTCTGCAAGGGACTTTCGTAAGGCGGTTAGCGATGTGGAAAAAGGTGCTATTCTGTTTCTCGTTAAGCGTCGCGGCGGATCGCTCTTTATACCTGTTGAAAATATGTAGCTACTGTTGCCTGCTGGCTCGACCTGAGGGAGTCCTCAACGGCCCCCTTTTTTTATTGCAGGAAATTTAAAGCACTTACGCTCTCGGATCATTTACCGACGATCAAATGTTTTGTATTTGACGGGCTATGGCGGTAGTTTTTTCAGCTAAAAAACAGCTGAAAAATGATGCTTGGTAAACTTTTCTTACTTCTCAGTATCGTCTTTTTCGCCATGTGGCTGCTGACGACCTACGGACAGACTATCCCGATTCTGGGTAAACTGGGTCATCTGCCCGGTGATATCCGCGTGGAACGCAACGGACTGTCTCTCTATCTACCTATCGGTTCATCCATTGTGATAAGTATTGTGCTGACAGTCGTCCTGCGTCTTTTAAGCAAAATATGATCTATGCTGGAAAAAGTTAATCCAAAAGTCGATTTTATAGCTCTTGAGCATGAAATGCTCGATTACTGGAAAAAAAATGATGTCTTCCAAAAACTGGTAGCGGCGAATAACGGCAAGGAGAAATGGTCCTTCATTGATGGTCCTATTACAGCCAATAATCCTATGGGTGTTCACCATGCTTGGGGGCGCACTTACAAAGACGTCTTCCAGCGATACCATGCCATGAAAGGGTACGATCTGCGCTATCAGAATGGCTTCGACTGCCAGGGACTCTGGGTGGAAGTGGAAGTCGAGAAGGAGATGAATTTCAAGAGTAAAAAGGATATTGAACAATATGGCATCGCTGCCTTTGTGAATAAGTGCAAAGAGCGAGTATTACGCTACTCTGCTGTGCAGACTCAGCAGTCGGTCCGCTTGGGCTATTGGATGCAATGGAACGATATCGAACAGTTAAACTGGTTGGCCGATCGTCTCATAGAAAATCCGGAAGAGACTGTTACGATTGACGGTCCGGAAGGGCCGGTTACCGACACGGTTGAGAATATTGTGGGAAGACTGGGCATGCCTGAACTGGGCGGTAGTTACTACACTTTTTCCCATGAGAACAATTATATGATCTGGCGTGCACTGAAGACGTGCCACGAGAACGGCTGGCTTTATCGCGGTGCTGATTCCATGCCGTGGTGTCCGCGATGTGCAACCGGAATCAGCCAGCACGAAATCGTCACAGACGGTTATGCCGAAATCACCCACCGCAGTGTCACTCTGAAGTTTCCTCTCAGAGAGATGCCGGGGGAAGCGCTTCTTATCTGGACTACGACGCCGTGGACGCTCACCAGCAACGTGGCTGCTGCAGTTGGTCCCGAGCTGGATTATGTCAAGGTAAAAATGAAGGAGTCAGGCGAGATTCTCTATCTAAGCAAGGACGCCACAGCTATTCTGGGCAGCGATCATGAGGTGCTGCAGGAACTCAAGGGGAGCGAGATGGTCGGATGGACGTATGACGGACCTTTTGATGAGTTGCCTGCTCAGCAGAATCCGGGCGGGTGGACAGAAATGAAAGGTGTTATCGAGAACATTACTGTCAGTGCGAGCGAAGCGCACCGCGTCATTCCGTGGGATGAGGTAGGCGCTGAAGAGGGGACAGGGATTGTGCATATTGCACCCGGCGCCGGTGCTGAAGACTTCAGCCTGGGGAAAGAACACGGTCTGCCTGTCATCGCGCCGTTGGATGACGAAGGTTATGTTGTGGACGGTTTCGGATGGCTTACGCAAATGTCGGTGTCTGAAGTGTCTCAACCTATCTTTGATAATCTGAATGAGAAAGGTGTTCTCTACAACGTAGAGGAATACATCCACCGCTATCCCACCTGCTGGCGGTGTAAGACAGAACTGGTTTTTCGCCTTGTTGATGAGTGGTTTATCAGCATGGACGAGTTGCGCCCGCTCATGATGGAGATTACGCGTCAGATTCGCTGGATCCCCGGTTTCGGTATGGACCGGGAGCTTGACTGGCTAAAGAATATGCACGATTGGATGATCTCAAAAAAGCGCTACTGGGGTTTGGCACTGCCCATCTGGGAATGTGACTCGTGTGATCATTGGACAGTTGTTGGAGATGAAGTTGAATTAAAGGAAAAAGCGGTAGCCGGTTACGAGGAGTTTGCAGGACACACGCCACATCGTCCCTGGATCGATTCGGTGAAACTCGGTTGTGAGAAATGCGATAGTGAAATGACACGGGTGCCTGATGTAGGTAATCCGTGGCTGGATGCGGGCATCGTCAGTTTCAGCACGCTTCGTTACCGGCAGGATCCGGACTACTGGAATAAGTGGTATCCGGCAGACTGGATCAGCGAAAGTTTTCCCGGTCAATTCAGAAACTGGTTTTACAGTATGCTGGTGATGGGTGCGATTATAGATAAGAGCCCTTCATTCATGAACAATTTTGGCTACGCTACCCTCTGGGCCGAAGATGGCCGTCCGATGCATAAAAGCTGGGGTAATTCTATCGAGTTCAACGAAGCCGCCGATAAAATGGGTGTGGACGTCATGCGGTGGATCTATTGTCTCCAGAATCCTGAGCAGAATCTGCTCTTTGGTTACGGCCCCGCAAAAGAAATTCGGCGGCGGCTAATCACCCTCTGGAATGTCTATTCATTCTTTGTCACTTATGCCAGTTTAGATGATTTCTATCCCGCGAAAGTGGAGGTTTCTGATGATGATTATACTCAGCTGGACAAGTGGATTACTTCCAGGATAAATCAGCTGATGCTGGTAGCTGAAGAGTCTTACGGCAGCTTCAGAATCGAGCGCTTCATGCGCAAAGTGGACAGGTTTCTTGACGATCTCTCAAATTGGTATGTCAGGCGCAATCGCCGCCGCTTCTGGAAGGGAGAGCACGATGGCGATAAGAATGCAGCGTATCTCACATTGTACAACGTTCTTCACGACCTGATCCGCTTGCTGGCACCTATCATTCCATTTGTGACGGAAAGGATTTATCAAAACATTGTTCGCAATCTTCATGAGAGTGCTCCCGAGAGTGTTCATCTGTGTGATTATCCTGTTGCTGATCCCTCTAAGATTGATGAAGCTCTAGTGAGTGAAGTTGATGCCGTAATAAAAATCGTAGAAATGGGGCGTCACGCACGCAACAAGGCCAATCTGAAAATCAGACAGCCGCTGGCTAAACTGGAGTATGCCACCCCGGATAAGACCTTCTCCGCAGCCGTCTTACAAAACAAGGATCAGATCCTGGAGGAACTCAACGTGAAAGCTGTTAAAGAGGTTTCGTCTACGAAAGAGCTGATCTCTTACTGTCTCGAGCCGAATCTCGCTCTTTTGGGTCAGAAGTACGGCAAGAAGGTTGAGCATATCAGGCAGCTGCTTGACGGTGCGGAATACGATGAGGTCGTTGCCGCCGTTCGCGCTGAGAGAGAGGTAACCTTTTCTGATGACGGTGACACATTCGCTCTATTGCCCGAAGAGATACTCATTAAAGAGGTTCCGCTGGATAACAAATCAGTCGTTAGCGATCTTAACTTGACAGTCGGCATCTCTACGGAACTTACCGAAGACCTAATCCAGGAAGGTCTAGTGAGGGATATGATTCGCCAGGTGCAGAACATGCGCAAGGAAGCGGACTTCAACGTGGAAGACCGAATATTAGTGACCTATCAGATGGGTGAAGAAATAGGATCAGCTCTGGAGGCGTATCAGGCTTACTTCTGCCAGGAGGTTCTGGCAGTTGATCTGAAGGGAGGTGCGGTAACTGGAGAATTCAGTAAAGATGTGGAAGTTCGGGGGGAAACAGTTACATTTGGTATTTCAAGAGTGTTATCAAATTAAAGAGTGAGGAACAAATGGCTAGGAAAAAGCTGACAAAAAAGAAGTTAGAAATTTTCGAAAAGATTATTATTGAAAAGCAGGATCAGGCTCTTGCCGAGATGGGGTACATCAAGGATCGTTCTATTGATGCTCAGGCGAATTTGGATTCCACCGCACGTGATTCTAACTATGCCTACCATATGGCCGATGTAGGGACAGACTCACATGAACGTGAAAAATCTTTTCTCTGGTATACGCGCGAAAACAACTTCATCCGTTATCTGGATGAAGCTCTTGAGCGCATAAAGGAAGGAACCTTCGGATTCTGTTCAGTCTGCAATGAACCTATAGCTGAAGAGAGACTTAAGGAAGTCCCCCATACCCAACATTGTGTAAGCTGTAAGAATAAGAGCAACAATTAGATTCTTGAGCCCACTTATCTATTCCCTGGCGGTTGTTATCGCCGACCAGGCGACTAAGTATATTGCCCGTATACAGTTGAGTCATCATGATTCTATTTCTGTACTCGGCAATTTTTTCCGGCTGACCTATGTGGAGAACTCAGGTATCGCTTTCGGCATAAACTTTGAGGGAGGAAGTGTTTTGTTTACCGTTCTCCACTCCATTGCGACTGTTGTAGTTTTTGGTTATCTATGGGCCTCCCGCGAAAAGGGATTTCCATTCAGGTTTTCATTGGCTCTGATCCTTGGCGGCGCGGTGGGCAATCTCACTGACCGATTCATTTTTGGCAAAGTGGTCGACTTCTTTCACTTCAGCATTGGGCAATATTCCTGGCCTGTTTTCAACGTTGCCGACTCCTCTGTTACTGTCGGAATGATTCTTTTTCTCTATATTTCCATCTTTCGTTCCGGCGAGAGCCAAGTCGCTGCCTGAGATGCCTTTGATGAATATCACCGTCGACGCTGCCGATATCCGTATTGACAAGTATCTTGCCGAAGAGATCGAGATTCTCTCCCGGACAAAAGTAAAAGATTATATCACGAAGGATAATGTTCTTGTTGACGGCTCTTCGGTGAAACCGAGCTACCTCCTCCGGGGCGGCGAGACGATCCAGCTTGAGATTGAAGAAGAGGGGCCACCCGGCCTGGAAGCTGAGAATATTCCGCTCAATATTGTTCATGAAGATAACGATATTATTGTTCTCAATAAACCAGCGGGACTGGTAGTGCACCCCGGTGCCGGCAACCGATCCGGGACGCTGGTGAACGGGCTCATTTATCACTTCAGCCACCTCTCTTCACTGTCGGGCGCTTTGCGGCCGGGCATTGTACACCGCCTGGACAAGAATACTTCCGGCATTATGGTAGTTGCGAAAACGGATTTGTCCCATATACGATTAGCGCGCCAGTTCGCTGATCGAAAGGTGAATAAGAAGTATCTGGCGCTCGTGTGGGGGGTTCCCGAAAAGGATGAAGGTACAGTTGATGCACCCATTGGCCGCAACCCCCGGAATCGTCAGAAATTCGGTGTGGTAGAAGCTGGTCGGCGTGCAGTAACGAGATATAGAGTGGTTGAGGAATTCGATCATTTGTCGCTGGTGGAACTTCACCCTGAAACAGGCAGAACGCACCAGCTGAGAGTGCACCTGGCATTCATGGGGCACCCCGTATTTGCTGATGAAGTCTACAGCGGCGGACTATCAACAGTTAGGGGATTTCTGAAGGAGACCCAGAGGTCACTGAAGTCTTTATACAGCCTTATCGAGCGACAGGCACTGCATGCGCTGAGTCTCTCATTTACTCACCCCTCCACGGATGAACTGGTGGAATTCGTTGCGCCGCTACCTGATGATTTACATAATGTCTTGAGTGAACTGGAGCCGGAATATGAGTGAATCAATGACCGACCTCATCGATAGCTACCTGATCCATCTGGAGAAGGAGCGAAGCTACTCACAGAATTCCATCAAAGCGTACGGAACAGACTTGGCTCAATTCAGCCGCTTTATGATTGAATACAGCGGTAAAACGGCTCCGGGAGTCTCTTCAGTGGATAAAACAACGGTGAAGCATTACCTCGATTTTCTGGTGAAAAAGGATCTTGTGAAGAGAACGGTGGCGAGGAAGCTGGCGTCACTGAAATCCTTCTTCAAGTATCTTGTGCAGACTGACAGACTTGGAACAAATCCGGCGGCGTCTGTAAGGGGGCCGAAACAGCCGCAGAAGCTGCCCAAGTTTCTGGACAAGAGGATCGTAGAGAAGCTTATGGAGATTCCCGGAACAGAGACGTGGGAGGAGCTTAGAGATAAGGCTATCCTTGAACTTTTTTACTCTACCGGCATTCGCCTGGGTGAGCTAGTCGGGATGAAGATAGGTGATTTTGATACAAGAGACAACTTAGTGAAGGTTCGAGGCAAGGGAAATAAGGAGAGGCTCGTACCGCTGGGTAGTACAGCTTCTGAGTCCATTCAGGCTTATCTGAAAGAGAGGGTGGCGGCCGAGGGGGATTACGGCAGCAGTGATCCTCTTTTCATCTCCAACCGGCTTACGGCAATTGCTCCGCGAACAGTCCAGAACCGTCTGAAGCGATGGTTCGATCAGATTGCTGAAGGGACGAAATTCACTCCTCATATGCTACGCCACACCTTTGCCACACATCTTCTCGATAGTGGTGCTGATATCAGGGCGGTGAAAGAGCTACTTGGGCACTCCAGTCTCTCTTCAACCCAGATATACACGCATCTGAAAGTTGAGAAGATGAAGAAAGCTTTCGATCAGGCGCATCCGCATGCTAGCTGAGGTTTCATCATGGATTTGAGTTATCTGGGATTGGATTCGGTTGGTGAAGTGCGGCGCAATACCCCTCCGGAGATTCTGGTGGAGATGGCGATCACTCGCGGAGAGGGGAAGATCGGCATGAATGGGGCGTTGATGGTGGATACAGGAAAGTATACAGGCCGTTCACCAAACGATCGATTTATCGTTGAAGAGCCGTCCAGTTCATCCAATGTCTGGTGGGGGCCGGTGAATATGCCAGTTTCCGAGGAAGTGTTCAATACTCTTTTCGCGAAAGTAATCGACTTCTATAATATTAACGAGGACGGTGAGGGGATTCTTCTGTTCGACGGTTTTGCCGGTTCCGATCCGGACACAACAATGCCGGTACGTTTCATTGCCAAGAAGTCGTGGCAAGCTATCTTTGTCAACAATATGTTTATTCGCCCTACCGCTGATCAGTTGAGCCACTTCCGGCCCGAGTTCACTGTGATTAACGCTTCACCGGTGATAGATGAAGCGTGGCAGGAACACGGTCTCCATTCAGAGACGTTTATTATTTTCAATCTCGAGAGGGGCATTGCCATAATAGGCGGCTCCGAGTACGGCGGCGAGATGAAGAAAGGGATATTCTCCATCATGAACTACTATCTGCCGCTCAAGGGGATTCTGACGATGCACTGTGCCGCTAATGTGGATATGGACGGTCAAAACTGTGCCCTCTTCTTCGGACTGTCCGGTACGGGGAAAACTACCCTCTCTACTGATCCGAACCGCCTTCTGGTGGGGGATGACGAGCATGGATGGTCAGACAGCGGGATTTTCAATCTCGAGGGAGGATGCTACGCCAAAGCCATCAACCTGACGCAGGAAGCTGAACCAGGCATTTGGGGCGCTATTAAGCAAGGTGCCCTTCTTGAGAATGTTGTTTTTGATGAAGATTCGCTTCAGGTCGATTTTTCTGACGGGAGCAAGACAGAAAATACAAGGATCTGTTATCCCATCGATCATATCGAAGCCTCTGTTTACGTCAGGGAGGGGACCAGCATCGTAGGTCATCCCAGGAATATTCTTTTTCTTTCGTGTGATGCGTACGGTGTTCTGCCGCCAGTTTCACGGCTTACACCTGAGCAGGCAATGTATCATTTCATCAGCGGCTATACAGCGAAAGTTGCCGGGACAGAAAGAGGCATTACCGATCCTCAGGCAACGTTTTCTCCCTGTTTTGGCGGCCCTTTCCTGACCCTTCCGCCGCTGGACTACGCAAAACTGCTGAAGGAGAAAATGGAGGTTCACGATACCAAGGTATACCTCATCAATACGGGCTGGAGTGGCGGATCGGCAACCTCAGGAGCTAAACGAATGCCGCTAGCCTCTACCCGTGCAATGGTAACTTCCATTTTGACTGGAAGCATCGAGGTGTCAAAATTTATTACTGAGCCGGTCTTCGGTCTGTCCGTGCCGACTTCCATCGAAGGCGTCGATCCCACCATTCTGATGCCCAGAGAAACTTGGAGTGATGGTGAGGCCTATGATCAAACGGCGGCCGGATTAACAGCTAAATTCAGGAAAAACTTTAAGAAATACGCTGTGGAAAAACCTGATCTCGAAATGGCTGGTCCTTTAGTCACAGATGTAGAATAGATTACATGAGTCTGGAACAATTAGCGAAGTGCAGAGGTAAGAGAAGTAAGCGATGCGAGTGGGGCATACACAGTCCGATCTTTTCTCTCTCCGAAATAGCCCTTTAAACCTAAACTGTCTGGAAAATCGATAAGGAGAAATTATGAATATAGAATTTACCTCTCGGAATTTTAATACAACTGAACAGGTAAGAGAATACGCATTGAAGAGGCTGTCTAAAATTGACAGGTATGTGAGCAAACCCATTGCCTGTCGGGTAACTTTTGTGAGTGATAATAGCGACCGCAGGGTCGAGATAGGCCTCTCTGTGCCCGGAAAAAAACTCTTTGTGAAGGAATCATCTGGTGATATGATGAAGTCTATCGATGGAGCTGTTGATAAAATGATAAGCCGGATTGTGAAGTTTAAAGAGACGAGATATAGTCACATTTAATCCAAGTTAACTGCTCAACCTGAAACTATCTTACGAGTATAGAGTTAGGTATATTCAAGTCCAATTTGTGAAAATATTATGAAAGTCATCATTCCAGTTGCAGGACTCGGTTCACGGTTACTCCCACATACGAAGAGAAGGCAGAAGTGTCTTCTGCCGGTGGCGGGCAAGCCGGTTCTTGATCACATAATTGATCCTTTCGTGGCCCAGGACTTCGATGAAATTGTGCTGGTAACTGGTCATCTGGAGGATCAACTGAGAGATTACGTTAACAGATTTGATGCTGAGTTTACTTTCGTTCGTCAGAAAAAAGCACTCGGCCTGGGACATGCCATTTTCCAAGGGCTCAAAGAAGAGGATAGTCCCGTTATGATACAACTGGGAGACGTTATCTACGATATCGACTTTACCCGCTTCTGTTCATCTGGGAAGCATAAGATCGCCGTGGATGAAGTGCCGGATCCCGAACGTTTCGGAATCGTCGAGATTGAGAATGAAATCATCAAGAGAGTACTTGAGAAACCCGAGAATCCACCTACAAATCTTGCCATCGTCGGGTTATATTACCTGGAATCTCAGAAACCACTCTGGCAGGCGATTAAACACCTCATGGACCACAACATCACCACAAAAGGGGAGATACAACTTGCAGATGCCTTTCAGATGATGATTGAATCTGGCGAGATAATTGCTTACGAAAAAGTCTCCAGTTGGTTTGACTGTGGTGTGCCTGAGACATTTTTGTCAACGAATCGAGCCCTCCTTTCTCCGGGTAACAGTGAGGTGGAAGGATCGCAAATAATCGAGCCAGTCAGCATGGGGGAGGACTGTACTATAGTCAATTCCACGGTAGGCCCATATGTGACACTGATGAATGGTTCTCAGATAATCAATTCCGAAATCAGCGACGCCATCGTCCTCTGGAACGGCAAGGTGGAGAATACCGTTGTTCGACACGCAATAGTACCGGAGGGATAACTCTTCTGAAGAAGGACAATTGTATTGATTTTGCCGAGGTAACGGGAGTAAGTTCGTGGTCGCTATATTCTGGATAAAGGAAAGGAAATATTGATGAAATCGAGATTATTTACGTCTGAATCGGTCACAGAAGGTCACCCGGACAAAATGTGTGACCAGATTTCAGATGCTATATTAGATGATATTATAGGCCAAGATCCCGATGCGAGGGTGGCTTGTGAAACTTTGACTACTACCGGTCTGGTCCTTGTGGCCGGAGAAATCAGTACGAATTGCTATTCTGACATACCGAAGGTTATCCGTAAGACGCTTGAGGATATCGGCTATACGAACCCGGAATATGGATTGGATTATCAGGATTGTTCTGTCCTGACCTCCATCCATGAACAGAGTGAAAATATCGCTGTTGGCGTTGACGAATCAGATGAACATGAACAGGGAGCCGGCGATCAGGGTCTCATGTTCGGCTATGCCTGTAATGAGACAGATGTACTCATGCCTCTTCCAATTCATCTGGCGCATAGGGTGGCCAGAAGGCTGGCGGATGTTCGTAAGGATGGAACCCTCCCTTGGGTCAGGCCCGATGGGAAATCTCAGGTTTCTGTCCGCTACGAGGATTCCAGACCTGTAGGTGTTGAGAAAATTGTGGTCGCCATTCAGCATGATCCTGATGTGAGTAATGATGTTATACACAGCGCAATTCGAGAAAAAGTGATCAAACCTGTCTGTGGAGACTGGTATCAGGATGATACGGACTGCTTCATCAATTCAACAGGTATTTTTGAAAAAGGTGGGCCGGAAGCAGACACTGGTGTTACAGGAAGAAAGATCATCGTTGACACTTATGGCGGCTACGGCCGGCATGGTGGCGGTGCTTTTTCGGGCAAAGATCCATCCAAAGTAGATCGATCGGCTTCTTACATGGCGCGCTACATCGCGAAGAATATTGTTGCGGCTGAGCTGGCTGAAAGGTGCGAGATTCAATTGGCGTACACTATCGGGCGCGCTGAACCTGTCTCAGTTTATGTCGATTCCTTCGGGACAGGCAAATTGTCAGATGACAAGCTGGAGAAAATCGTGAATGATAACTTTCCATTGACTCCAAAGGAGATTATCAGCTATCTTGATCTCAAGCAGCCGATCTACAAAGCGACGGCGGCTTACGGACATTTCGGACGGGAAGAGAAGTCATTCACGTGGGAAAAAACTGACAAGGCTGAAGAATTAAGGCAATATATGAACGGAGGGAACTGACAGGTGACGGATCATCACATTAAGGAGATAGAACTGGCAGCGGAAGGGAAACGTTTGATTCTGTGGGCGGACAGGGATATGCCGGTCCTTACATCCATCAGGGAAAGGTTCAACGATGAACAACCGCTGAAGGGCATCCGTCTCTCAGCTTGCCTTCACATTACAGCTGAAACAGCGAACCTTGCCAGAACACTTCAAGCCGGCGGTGCAGAGGTTGTCCTTTGCGCGTCTAATCCACTCTCCACCCAGGATGAGGTTGCCGCTTCACTGGTCAAGGATTTTGGAGTTAGCACCTACGCCATCAACGGAGAGAACAATGATATCTATTACGATCATATTCGAGCGGCCCTTGACCACAAACCTCATATTACCCTGGATGACGGTGCTGATCTCGTCAGTATGTTGCACTCAGACTATCAGGATGAAGTGTCTAACGTAAAATGCAGCATGGAAGAAACCACTACCGGCGTGATCCGACTAAGAGCTATGGAGAAGTCCGGTGCCCTCAAGATACCTGTCGTCGCGGTTAATGATGCGGATTCGAAACATCTATTTGATAATAGATACGGCACCGGTCAGTCTACAGTAGAAGGGATTGTCCGCGCGACGGGCGTGCTTCTGGCAGGAAAGACATTCGTGGTGGGTGGTTATGGTATGTGCGGTCGTGGACTTGCCTCGAGGGCGAGAGGCATGGGCGCACACGTGATTGTTACAGAAGTCGATCCGCTACGGGGGCTGGAGGCGGCGATGGACGGATACACAGTTATGCGTATGTTACAAGCAGCAGCCATTGGTGATATCTTCTGTACCGTCACCGGTAATACCACAGTACTTGATGTCAGCCACTTTGAGAAGATGAAGGACGGGACGGTTGTTGCAAACTCAGGACATTTCAACGTCGAAATCGATATTGATGCGCTTGAAATGCTGGCAAGTGAAGTAAAGAAAGATGTCAAAGAATTCGTTGATGAATATGTGATGGCCGATGGCAGAAGGATATATCTTTTGGGAGAGGGCAGGCTGATCAACCTTGTGGCTGCTGAGGGGCATCCGGCTTCGGTGATGGATATGAGTTTTTCTGTGCAGGCGTTAATGGCGGAATACACTGTCCGAAATGATCTTCCGGTGTCAGTTCACGCTGTGCCGCGAGAAATTGATGAATTGGTTGCAGGTTTGAAACTCAAGGCGATGGGTATCAAGATCGATGCCCTCTCCAACGAACAAAAAGAATACCTCGATTCTTGGGAAAGCGGGACGTAAGTCCCAACCATCTCGCCTATGAAGCGAGTAGTCTCTATATTCTTGATCGTACTGTCTTGGTTCCATCTAGGCTGCGATTTCCAGAATCCGGCGGATTTCAAAATGCCGACCTGGAACTGGAATCTTACCCTCCCGCTCATCCAAAACAAGTACCCCCTCGCCGATATCGTGAACGACTCGACAATTCAGACAGCCGGTGATTCACTTTTCATCCAGTTCAATGGCGATTTGCCGAAGGATTCGGTCAACGAAGACTTTCTTAAGATTCCTCTAAATCTCACGCAGGAGGCTTCTACTGAAATAACGCCGCCGAATATTTCCGAAGTATTCTCAGGTGTTACCGTCTCAATGACACTTCCCATACCCGTAGGAGAATTTCTGAATGGTAATGTTGTTAACATTGCAGATTCTCCCAATATGGTATCTATTCCGTCGTCTTCAGAACAGCAGATTATGGGTGCGTCGTGGAATTTTGTGGCGAGCACTATCGAATCCGCACTGGGTGATACTACAATTGAGATTAACCTGTTTAGTTTCGATGATGTTTTCGGCCAGATCGAGATCATCGAATCGATACAAGGTGTTCTGGTGGGAGGCGCCGCTGAAGACAACAGGTTCAGCTCCAGTTTTGAGAACACCGATTTTCCTGCAACAATTCCCATTGACAGCAGTTGGTCAATAGTCATCAGTGGAACCGATACACTTGCATCCCATAAAAATCCTGACATCTCCTCTGGCGAGACAGATGCGGATACTACTTCTCTGGTGCAAAAGATGCTGGGGGAGTTGCTTGAAATCAAGACTGGATTCAAGCTCACAAGGGTTGCGGATACCGATACAGTGACCATTCCGGCAAACACCAGCCTGGATATGTCTGTGACGATGAGCATGACAATCACCGATATTAAAGAAGCAGTTGTCGTTTTTAAGGAAACTTCTCTCGTCCCGCCACTCGATCCCATCGCCTTTAGCAGCTCCAGCACCAGTTCCGAAGATTGCCAGGTCAGGGGGATATACAGCGGTGTGTTCGATAGCCCTACTTCTTCTTCGGTTAACTCTATTGGTTATGTTGACGTTAAGAATACGTTTCCTTTTAATATCAATTTCAGCATGAAGCTTAAGAACTTCATTAGCACCACCAACGACACACTCCAGTTCAGTGAAATACTTTCTTCAGATGGTACTTCCGTGTCTGATAACCAGAAGCTTGACGGGTGGACATTCAAGAATCCTACCGATCCCACTAAACCCGTGGAGGAGATAGACGTTCAGATTAGCGCGAATTCCGTGGCAGGTACCGATACGATCAGGATAGACGGTACGGAAGAAGAGTGGGGTTTTGACTTTGCCATGAATGTTCTTCCACTCTATTTTTCGACATTGGAGGCGGACTTAGACTGTCCCTTTCCCACACAAGAACAGGAAATCGCTGGTGTGCCTCAGGGCTTCACCGGCATGTCGTTCGACGAGGTGATACTTCAGTTCACGATGTTCAACGAGATTCGTCTTCCGATTACACTCGATCTGGACATGGTCGGCATCTCAAGCATGGGGGACTCTGTAAATGTGGCGGTCAGTTCCAAGCTTGCCAATCCTGTCTCCGTTACTGACACAGCCAAGACGATCATTCAGTTGAGTAGTGTCGGTACTAAGGTTGAGCTTTACGACAGTGTGAGTGATACTCTTCCAGACAGCAGTTATACCTCGTTAGCTGGCATTGAAGATAACACGATTGTTGATCTTCTAGCGCTCAACCCGTCGGATTTTATTGTTAATGCCACGGCGGGCATCGACGGCCGGGGCGCCATCGATGTGAACAAGGCTATCTGGGGTAACTATGAATTGATTGCTCCCTTCAAAGTCAGGATAGAACCCATAACCTTCATTCCACAGAAAGCGACAGACTTTGCGGAGATTTCGCACGCAACCAGAAGTATGCTCAGGTCGTCTCTGAAGGCGACAACACTAGTCACACATGTGAAGAACGGTCTGCCGACAGGCGGGGTGATATCGATACTTTTTTCCAACCGCAATCTGTTTCCACTCGATAGGGATGCGAGCACTCTGAGTCTCTTTGCTGACAGCTTGAAAACGACCGCGGCAAAGTTTATCTCAGGCGATACGGAAAGTTTTACTTCTTTCGGTTTCGGTTCCGATAAGACTCGACTTGCTAACATCTATCAGAATATGGATTCATTGCGTGTGGTTACATCATGTTATGATCTGAATATGGTGGCAGGAGACATTAATGTTTTCGATGTACTGCCTGACACGTCCGATTGTAAGGATAATACAGCCTACCTGGTGGCGAGCTTTGCTGATACCACGGAGCGAGTTATATCTTATGTTGATACATTCTTTCAGGTTCTTCTGCCGACGCCAGAGAGCTTTTTTGGTGATACAGCTACTGTAGGTATTCCTGGTGCGGTTGAGCAAGCGGGAGATACCATATTCTACAGCGAACTGGACTCTAACAACATTTTTCATCTGACAGATATAGGTTCCCATTTTGTCAATAATCGAACCCATTTTTTCGGTAGCGGCGGTGAGGCGGTTTTCTTCACTATGAAGGATACGCTGGAAATAGAGGCTATGGTCTCCTTCACACTTGAGAGCACAGGACTTCTTGAAGAGGCAGAGGATGAGATTGTGATTACATATCCCAACGGGGGGGAAACTTTTTCTATAGGTGATACTGTCACCATCAAATGGCGTTCACTGGGCAGTGTCAAGAATTCGTCAGTGGAAGTTTTCTCAGCTACGGATACATCCGCGGGCGGTCCGTCTGAATGGACATCAATTTCCGGCGGTTCGATCACGAATGTGGACTCGCTAGATTGGATTCCCAGCGTGGCTTCTGATGTCATCATATTCAGGGTCTGCAACGAAGGTGAAACTGTTTGTGATGAGAGTGCGTCGTATTCGACGGTTGAGGCCAGCAGACTGGCTAATCAAAGTTCCGTGGCCAAGCGCAGTAAGAACGGCATCCAGAGTGGTAAGATCCGATGACGGTTTTGTTGGTCAAAAAAATAGAGAAGTATTCCGTCGCGCTGGCTATCGTGGGTATGTTTTCTGGCGTTCTTGAAGCCCAAGTGAAGACCGATCCGAGGAGCGTGTCTATGGGAGGCGCTACCACAACTGTGGCGGATGGAATTTATGCCGTTGGCATCAATCCGGCGAACCTCTCCATGCAGATAGGCAAACCATTTATGTGGCAGTTGAGTACGCTGAATATAGGTTTTGTGAACAACTGGCTCTCTTTAGAGAACTTCATGGCGTTGAGCGGAGTAAACATGGAAGCTCAGAATCAGAGGGCTAAGAAAGTGATTTATGATGAAATTGGCGATGGTCTCCGCTTATTCCGAGATCTCCATCTTGGCATACCCCTTGTCAACTATGCCTCAGGGAATATGGCAATTACGAACGATATCGTCTATGTGTCTGATTTCACATTCCCCAAGGATATGTTCAGACTCTTTCTAGACGGCAATCCGCCTTATGAAGCGCTGGACATGTCTATGAAATATGAAACGCTCGCTCTACTGGAATCGGCATTCAGTTTTGCAGTTCCATTCGAGAAATTTTCGCTAGGCTTTACCGCAAAGTACTTAAGCGGCCTTATCTATCTCGGTCTCGTTTCGGATTCGACATACTATAATGTTACGACCGAGCCTTCAGGATTCATCTTTGATGGCCAGTTTTATCTGAGACAAGGACGCGACGGAAGCGGCATCGGTGCCGATATCGGCTTTCTAACGAACGATGTCAACGGCTGGCGTTTTGGTATGTCGATCATTAATCTCCTGGGCAAGATCAAATGGACGAGCAGTGGCAGTGTGGATGAGGAGTCATGGTCGGTTGCTCCCTGGAATGAGATCAAGCCTGGCACAGCCAAAATCTGGACATTCAGTGATACTGTTTCGGCGAATACAATTCAGGACAGCCTGTTCCCATCGCCGGGAACTGAATCGAGCGGTATTGCCGGTGTTATGGGGAGGCTTCTTGAGGGGAAAGTAAGCTACGTTCCTGACACTACCGTCTTTACGTTGCGATATCCCGCCATGTTTCGTTTAGGCTTTTCGAAAAAATTTGATGAAGACTTGCTCATTGCCAGTGATCTTGTGGCCGGTTTCGACGATCGTTTAAATATCCGCAATCAGTGGATATGGTCTATCGGCCTCCAGTTCAGCAGGTTTAAGAGTATTCCGCTTCGTGTGGGATACACTTGGGGAGGGAGATCTTTTAATCAAACCGGTTTTGGCATAGGGCTGGAGAAGGGTCCTATTATGATGGACTTTGCTTTTGCCTTCAGGAACGGTCTATGGGTAAACAGCATGAAAGGACTCACTTTTTCAATGGCTTTTGCAATGACCAGTTTTAAGGGAAGAAAAGAGAAGACGGAGCCGAAAGCAGAAGAAGGTCCTTTACCTGAGCCCGAAGGTGAGCCCGAGACTGGAGTCAATAAAGTTCAATTCCGCAGCTACGCGAAGACGTCTGGCCCATCTTAGCTTCTATCACGATCGATCTGTAGACTTTACTTTCTAGAGAGAATGATCAGCAAGATACCGCCTGCCAGAAAGACTATATTCCCGATCCATGCCGACAGCATCGGTTCCAATATGCCTTTGTAACCGAGTGTCTGTCCAAATCTTATAAAGGCGTAATAGCCAAAAATAACGAATACACTCATGCCTGCCCCGAAGGCTATTCCGCCGTTCTGTTTCGAAGCAACAAGAGGAAACGCAAAAAGTACAACAATTAAGTTTGTGAGGGCAAAAGAGACCTTACCATAAAGATTGACCTCCCATCTCGTTGTGTCGACACCACTCTCGACCAGTTCCTCAATAAAAACCTTCAGTTGTGCATAGTTCTTTTCTTCTGGCGATATGGCCTCCCTCTCCAGGTCTTCGGGCGTAAAGTCGATGGTCAGAAGTGTGTCTTTTCGGGATAGCTGGACGTTGGACTCGAAGCCGTCAGGGTGGAAACTCCTGAGTGCATAAGTCTTCACGTGCCACCCTTCTTCCTTTTCATTCCACGACATTGAGTTGGCGTCAATCCTCTGTATTAGCCGACCGTCTTCCAGAAACTGCATGGCTACCCCCATAGCCTTCTTAAGCTTAGGCTGGTAACGATCGATTGCGATGTGAAATTGATCTGATTTCTGAAGAAAGATATTTCGCTTGCGGGTGTTATATCGTTTGCGGCGTGTTTTTATAACGTGCTCTTTTTCGATGACTTTCCTTTTCTGATTGCCAACGGTGACAACTTGATCATCGAAGAAGAATGAGAGAATACTGATGATTATGGAACAGATGATGAGAGGCGCAACTATCCGGTAAAGCGATACGCCGGCCGATTTCATAGCCGTCAGCTCATTACGCTTGGAGAGGAGACCGACGGTAAAGATAGTAGAAATCAGAACCGCCATGGGTAATGCTATGCTTATAAACCAGGGGGAGGCATAGATATAGTATGAAACGATAATGTTGATGGGTACCGCGGCATCAATAAAACGATCGAGATTTTCCACGGCATCAACAATCACGAATACAGCCCAGAAGCCGACGAGAGCTCCCACCAACATCAGGAGAAACTCCTTGATCATATAGAAATCTATCCGTTTCATGGCAAAACCAAATTAAGCAGGCAGTCGCCTTTTTCAGAATGAAAATTTACTTTTTTCGCCAGTGAAGCTCTTCTATATTGCGACTCTTCGTGAGTATCCCAATCAGAACAGTTTTTGTAATTTTGCTGGCCGTCACGGCTGTGGTGGTGGAGTTTGCCCTGCCGGACGATCTGTTAAATGATAACTTTTTCCCAGGCATCCTGTCGCTACTGCCTCCTCTGATTGCCATTGCGATGGCCCTCATTACCCGCGAAGTGATCATCTCTCTGTTTTGCGGTGTCTGGATTGGTGCTGTGCTGCTGCAGGATCTTCACCCCATCTCCGGTCTGGCAAGAACTCTTGACACCTATCTGGTGAATGCCATGGCGGACGAATCCCATGCCGCCATAATCCTTTTCAGCCTCGGCTTTGGCGGTATCATCGGTCTCGTCAGTGCCAACGGCGGTATGAAGGGAATTGTGGAAAGTATCTCACAATATGCCCGCACCGCCCGCAGCACACAATTGGCAACTATGGCAATGGGCGTCATGATCTTCTTTGATGATTACTCAAACACGCTTTTTGTCGGCAATATGATGCGCCCGTTTACTGACAGGCTTCGAGTGTCGCGGGAAAAGCTGTCGTATCTGGTAGACTCCACCGCCGCTCCGGTGGCTAGCCTGGCTATTATTAGTACATGGTCAGTCTTCCAGATGTCACTCCTGAACGATCCGTATGAGAAGTTCAATGTGACGGAGAGCCCTTACATTACTTTTATCCGGTCGGTTCCGTATTCCTTCTACTGTATCCTGGCCATCGTCCTCATGTTTCAGCTACTGTGGCGTAAGAGAGATTATGGCCCGATGCTGAAGGCAGAAGAAAGAGCAAGGAATGAGGGAAAGGTGATGGCTGACGGAGCACGGCCGTTGCAGAATACGGAACTTCAGACGGAAGCTCAAAAGGGAATGGCGGCAACTCACTGGTCGAATGCTCTTGTCCCCATCGTTGCCGTGGTTCTGATCACGCTCTTCGGTCTCGTCATCACCGGGATAGAAGGGGCTGAAGCGAAGCAGATGACTTTGACTGTGCGCAATGTTGTCGGGAATGCTAACTCCTATGCCAGTCTCATGTGGGGTGCTTTTATTGCCGGGCTTATCGGAATCGTGATGACAGTGGTTAAGAGGATCATGACTTTACGCGATGCCACCGAAGCTTGGATTAACGGAGCGCGGGCGATGCTGGTAGCATTCATGGTGCTTGTGTTGGCGTGGAGTCTCGGCAACATTTGCGAAGATGTTAAGACTGGCGAGTATCTGGCATCGGTCACGGAGTCGTTCCCGCGGGAACTCATCCCGGCGGTGACCTTTCTGGTGGCGGCGCTCATCAGTTTTTCCACCGGCACATCGTGGGGCACCATGTCGATTCTTATTCCCGTAATCGTACCTGTACTCCTGGCAGGCGAGGGTGTTAACGCCAACAACGTTGTGCAAGGCCCCATTTTCCTGTCCGCCTTTGCAGCGGTACTTTCAGGCGCTGTTTTTGGTGATCACTGCTCTCCCATATCAGACACCACCATCCTCTCTTCAATGGCGTCAGGATCAGATCATATCGACCATGTTCGAACACAGTTGCCGTACGCTCTAACTGGCGGCTTCATCGCCATCATTTTCGGCTTTGTGCTTGTCGGCTACGGTATCCCGTGGATTGTGAGTATCACTTTGGCGGTTGCGGCGACAGCGGTTGTGGTACAACTTCTCGGCAAACAGTTGCAGGTTTCCGGCTAACCCTTCTTTGTCAAATGGAGCCGCTTGATGCGGTTAGCGGTGGCAGAAAGGATTTTTACGCCAAATGAGCCGAAATCAAAAAATTCTCCGGCACGAGGTATTCTGCCAACTCTGGCAAGTAAAAAACCGGCGATAGTGTCGTAATTACCTTCAGGAATTCTGAAACCGTACTGCTGGTTCAGTTCGCTTATTTCAACCAGGCTGTCTACAACCAGACTCCCATCCGGACTCCGCGTCACCGTTCGTCCTTCCTCGTCAAATACATCTTCGAATTCACCGAAAATCTCCTCCACCAGATCCTCGTCAGTTACCAGGCCGGAGTTACGGCCGTCCGTTCTAGTGACGATGGCGATACTGGAATGGCGGCGCTTGAGTTCCTTAAGTGCTTCGCTGGCTGGCATATCTTCCTGGATGAAGAGTGGCCGTTTGGTGATGGATGCCAATGAATCTGGATTGACGAAGAGATCGTGAAGGAACACAATTCCCCGGATGTGGTCGAAGCTTTCTTCATAAACAGGCAGTTTGGACAGGCCTGTGTCTGACATGATTTGGGCTGCTTCTTCCAGGGATGAACTGCTCTGGATACCGACGATGTCTACTCTGGATGTCATGGCCCTTTTTACAGGCTGCGTGCCGAATTCGAATATCTTTGAGATAACTTCCAGTTCGTCTTCTTCAACCTCTTCGTAGACTTCCGCTTCGGAAAAAAGTAGTCTCAATTCTTCCTTCGTGAGCGACGGCTGCGACAGTAAACTGTTTTCGCGACTCAAAATCCTTGAATAGGCTTTTACCAGTCTGATGAATGGCGTAATGAGGATTTCCATAAATCGCATGAGCGGAGTTATTTCCACAGCAAGCGCGGTGGCATTTTCCCTGAAAAAGCTCTTGGGCAGGATTTCACCGAAGAGAAGTATAATGACGGCGATGAGAATCACTGTCCACCCTTGAGGCACACCGTAACTGATGAAAGTGATGGTAGCGTAGGAAGAGGTTACAACGTTAGCCAGATTCGTGCCGATGAGAACTGTAGTCAGGTAACGTTCTGGATCGGCCATTAGGCGGGACGTCTGGGCGGCTGCCTTGCGTCCCTGCTTCTGCCACACTTCAACTTGAATGGGGTTGGCCTGAATGAATGCTATTTCACTTCCAGAGAAAAAGGCCGAGAGGATAAGGCCAACCAGAGCCAGAACAGGTTCGATCACGGTCTAAAGTTACAGTATATTTCCTCATCACACAGTCTGTTTACACGTGTTACCTGTTTTATCAATGATAAACTTTCGCATCCTTCCCAACGCCTGCTTAACTTCAAGACAGTAAAAGTTTAGATTAAATTTCCTCTGCGATCATGTCTTCGCTGAACCGTAAATCACTTAACACCGAGCAGCAAAACATCGCCTCCATCGATATCGACCGTCGTACTGTGGCGGAGATTCTGGAGATAATTAACAGCGAAGATAAAAGTGTTGCTGAGGCGGTAGGAAAAGTCCTGTCCCAGGTTGAAAAGGTGGTGGAGTTGACTGTGAATGCCGTCAAAGGGGGAGGGCACGTTTTTTATATCGGGGCCGGCACCAGCGGTCGGCTGGGGGTACTTGATGCATCTGAATGTCCTCCAACTTTTTCAGCGCCCTCGGACATGTTTCAGGGGATAATTGCCGGTGGCGAAGCAGCGTTGAAAAAATCTATTGAAGGAGCCGAAGACAGGCCAAAAAATGCCGTGAAAGATCTTGAGCAAAAAGGATTGAGCAACAAAGATGTTATCATCGGTATCGCCAGCAGCAGCACCACACCGTATGTTGTACGTGCCTTGGAATACGGCAGGGAAGTAGGGTGTAAGACAGTGTTTTTAATCTGCAATCCGGCGCCTCTGGTTGCTGTAAAAGTGGACGTCCTCGTTGCCGTTGATGTGGGAAGTGAAGTGATTACCGGCTCCACGCGAATGAAATCCGGCACCGCTACCAAACTTATCCTCAATATGATATCCACCGCCACCATGGTGAGACTCGGAAAGGTCTACGGTAATCTGATGGTGGATTTGAAAGCCGTTAATGAAAAACTTGTTGATCGCGGAACACGCATCATTGCTCAGTTAACAGGCTTACCATACGATGAGGCCAAGGCCGCACTTGAAGATGCACACATGGAAGTAAAACCGGCCGTTGTCATGCATCACCGCGGTTGCAGCTTTGATGAAGCCGGGGAACTTCTGGCGGAGCACGACGACTTCTTGGGACGGACATTGGAAATGGATGATTAACAATTCTCAACTGACATTCACGGAGCAGGAATAAGTTACAAACCGTGCGATCTTTAATAGCAACAGTTAACCATCTGTCGGATTATGAATAGTATTGTCAGATTAGAGAAAAAGTCTCCACTTAGGATGGTGGGTCTCATGTCTGGCACATCTATGGATGGATTGGATATCTGCGTATCTGATATCGACTTTGGAGAAGATTCAGTAGCCTTTTTAGCTATTGATTCAGCCTGTATTCAATTCCCTTCTGATTTAAAGATGAATATTCGGCAAGTGCTAGAGGGCACTACCGAAGAGGTGACAAAGACGCACTACAGTTTAGGACGCTTCTATGCCGAGTCTACCAGTGACTTTCTAACGAGTGCAGGGATCGGCGAAATCGATGCAGTGGCCGTGCATGGTCAGACAGTTCATCATATCAGCGGCGAAGCGACCTTGCAGATTGGAGAACCCTCTTTCCTCGCTGAAGTTTTGAACAAGCCGGTAATTTCCGATTTTCGTGCACGAGATATTTCGGTTGGCGGTACGGGAGCACCTCTAATGCCGATTGTAGACAAGTGGCTCTTTCAGAAAGAGGACGCGACTGTTCTCTGTCTCAACCTGGGTGGCGTGGCGAACATTACCGCTCTACCAGCAAGATCTTCTGGTGAAGACATTATCGGTTTTGATACCGGGCCCGGTATGGCCCTTCTTGATGAGGCCATGATGCTTTGCGCACAACAACCTTTTGATGAGCACGGTTCTCTGGCGGCAGAGGGTACTGCGGATGAAAGCCTCGTTGAGGAGTGGCTGAATGATAAATTCATAATGCAAGATCCGCCAAAATCGACCGGCAGGGACTACTTTGGCAAGGAATGGCTGAGACTGAATGTGGCCGGAATTGCCGATTGGAAGCTGAATGATCTTCTGGCAACATTATCTCTTTTTACGGCGAGATCTGTGGTGCTAAATTGTCGGCGATTTTCGACTCTTGAAAAAACATTAAACGTGATTGTGAGTGGCGGCGGAGTTCATCATAAAACCGTTATGAAACTGTTAACGCAGCAATTTTCTCCTGTTGAAGTTACCTCTTCGGTACACTTTAATGTTGATCCCGATGTGAAGGAGGCGCTGGGATTTGCCATCCTGGGTGCAGCCTATCTGAAGAGTGTGCCGGGAAACCTCCCTTCTGTCACCGGAGCCAGTCATCCGGTAGTGCTCGGTAAATTAACCCTGTAAGGAGATTTGATGAAGTTTAATCCCTACGTTTTTCGTGAGTACGATGTGCGAGGGACTGTGGCTGAGGACTTCCCACCAGAATTTGTTCACGATTTGGGGCGGGCGTTCGGAACTTTTGTTCAGCGGAAAGGGGCCAGGGAAATTTCCCTCAGCGGGGATATACGTCTCACTACGCCTGCGCTGAAGGCAGACTTCAAGGCTGGTGTTCTCGATACAGGAGTTGACGTCATTGATATCGGCATACTCCCGACACCTGTCAATTACTATAGCATGTGGAAGCTGAATGTGGCTGGTGCCGTCCAGATTACAGGCAGTCACAATCCGCCGGAAATGAACGGATTCAAGATGTCCTTTGATAAAGGTGCGGTTTACGGTAGTCAAATCCTTGAATTACGGGATCTGATGGAGCGTCAGGATTTTGAGAAAGGAGAAGGGACCGAAGTCGCTTACCGTATCCTTGACGACTATATGGAGATGGTGTTAGGCAAGATCACGCTGGAGCGGGATATGAAGATCACCATGGATTGCGGCAATGCGGCGGCATGTCTGGCAGCACCGAATATATTCCGTGAGATTGGTGTCGACCTGACCGAACTCTATTGTGATGTTGACGGCACATTTCCAAACCACCATCCCGATCCGACTGTCAAAAAGAATCTGAGTGATCTGATTGCCCTCACACAGGGCGGAGACTTCCATGCTGCAGTGGCTTACGACGGTGATGCAGATCGTCTGGGAGTTTTAGATGAGAATGGCGGTGTTGTCTGGGCGGATCAGATCATGGCACTGCTTCTGCCGGAGATAATCGAGGCGGGAGATGAAATACTTTTTGATGTGAAATGTTCGCAGGCGCTGGAAGAGGAGATAGTCCGTCTCGGCGGCAAACCTGTCATCTGGAAGACGGGACATTCCCTCATTAAGCAGAAGATGAAGGAACTGGGGTGCAAATTCGGTGGTGAGATGAGCGGCCATCTTTTCTTTGCTGATGACTATTTCGGCTACGATGATGCCATCTATGTTTCGGCCCGCGTTGTGCAGATGCTTTCGCGCCAGCAAAGAGAACTCTCTGAACTTGTGGCACAACTGCCGCAATATTACTCTACACCGGAGTTGCGTCTCGACTGCATCAGTGATGAAGAGAAGTTCAGGATTGCTAAGGAGGCTAGTGACTACTTCAAGGCCAATTATGACTGTCTCGATGTGGATGGCGTCAGGATCCGATTTGGTGACGGATGGGGATTGGTTCGTGCTTCGAATACTCAACCGGTGATCGTCTGCCGTTTTGAGGCCGGATCAGTTGAGAGGAGAGACGAGATTAGATCCCTTGTCTTCAGTAGAATCGGAGAGATGGGAGACATCTCGATTCCGACAGATGTCTGACTCCTTTCAGGACATTCTCTCAACCTCCCGGGAGCGGATAGACAGAGAACTTCTGGCTCTCGTCAAGAGTCATGAACCGACCTATCTGTATGAGCCGGTGAGATATGTTTTTAAGGGTCGTGGCAAACGGTTGCGTCCTATTCTCTTGTTAACGGTTGCCGATATGTTCGATATTTCTGAAGATGATGCAATGCCGGCGGCGTTAGCGGTTGAAATCTTGCACAATTTTTCCCTTGTACACGATGACATAATGGATCAGGATGATTTGCGCCATGGACAAAAAACAGTCTACAGAGAGTGGGATGAATCGACGGCCATCCTGGCGGGAGACGCCATTTTTGCTCTCGCTTTTGATGTCCTGTCGCGGATCAGAATCAATCCACTCATGTGCATCCAGGCGCTGAGTGGTGCGACTCTCCAATTGTGTGAAGGACAAGCTCTGGACAAAACTTTTGAGTCACGAGATTCTGTCAGTCTTGATGAGTATTTGAATATGGTTAAACTGAAGACAGGGACCCTTCTTTCATTGTGCTGCCGTATGGGTGCAATTCTGGGAGATGGTAATGAACAGAGCGGGAGTAATCTGGCGGAGTTCGGCATTCTTCTCGGACAAGCTTTTCAGATTCAGGACGATGTTCTGGAGATCTACTCGGATTCGCAAAATATGGGTAAGAGTCTCGGCAGCGATGTGACCATCATGAAAAAAACCTATCTCACCTGCAGTGCCATGGAAACGGATCCTGATGGGTGGCGTAAGATGCTAACTTCCATGGGAGGAAGAGATCTGGAAGACGACCTGTTGCCGGCGTTGCGGAACTATTTCGAGGAGATTGGAGTTCGAGATGCGGCGGCTGAAGAGGTTGCACGCCTGAGCGCACTATCCAAATCTAATCTGGACGCGTTTTCCGAAAAGGGTCGAGCAAATCTCAATGAATTCGCTGATATGGTAATGACGAGGAAGAGATAAGTAATGACTGATCTTGGCAAGGCGATGCAAGACTACGATCCTTTGGGCATGTTCGAGAATATTTACAGGTTCCCCGAGCAGATGGAGGAAGCGATCAAAATCGGTGCTGAAGTAAATCTTTCCGGTGATTACTCGAGTATCCAATCGGTGGTGTTTTGTGGTATGGGAGGCTCTGCTATCGGTGGCGATATTGTTGCAGCACTTGTTTCCAGCAGCATGAATACTTCGCTCTCCGTAATTCGAAATTACACGCTTCCCGCCTGGGTTGGAGAAGAGACACTAGTCATCTGTGTCAGCTACTCAGGCAATACGGAGGAGACTCTAGCGTGTTTTGATGAAGCGAAGAGTAGAGGAGCTATCATAGCCGGAATTAGCTCAGGAGGAGAGTTAAGTAAGAGGTTGAAACAGATGGATGCCGATCTTATCGCTATTCCGGACGGCCATCCGCCAAGAGCATCACTGGGTTATCTCGCCATTCCCGGTCTCTTTCTTCTCGAAAAATCTGGATTGTTGGACTATTCGGTAGAGGAAGATCTGCTGAAAACCGCGGCACATCTGAAGAGTTGGAGAGATAGTTTCGGTGAAAAGGGGGCCGATAATCAAACTCTTAAGGTAGCTGAGACTATTTACAATTCGATTCCGGTTATCTACGGTGAGGCATGTGGTACGGGTGCAGTCGCTTTACGCTGGCGCGGCCAGCTGGCTGAAAACGGGAAGATGGTATCTTTCCATCATGTACTGCCGGAAATGAATCACAACGAAATTGTCGGATACCAGAATAACCCGGAACTCCTCAAACGGCTCGGCGTAATCTGGTTAATAGACAAAGATCATCACGAAAGAACGTTGAAGAGACAGCAGCTGACCCGCAATATTCTGGGTGATAATGTGCGATACCAACTTGAAATCGTTAGCGAAGGAGATTCACTATTTGAGAGATTCTTCTATCTCATCTATTTTGGCGACTGGGTAAGTTTTTGGGTGGCCATGCTTCATAAGACCGATCCTTCGCCAGTTGAGAAAATTGATCGGTTGAAACGGTCTCTATCCGTGTGAAATGGAGTTGCAATCTGACAATAAGAGCACTATATTAGATGGGACTTAAGGCGTGACCCTATGATACCAGTAGAAGTAACTAAGATATCATTTTATCCTCCCAGCAAAGGTTATGCTGTTGTGCTGCAGGAGATTGGTGGACAGGGCAGAAAACTTCCGGTGATTGTCGGTTCATTTGAAGCTCAGGCTATCGCCCTCGCAATGGAAAACGTGGAGACTCCCAGACCGATGACTCATGATCTGATCAGTACTATACTTGAAGAGATTGAGATAGATGTCTCGGAGGTCATTATTACCAGTCTAACTGATGGAACTTTCTTTGCCGAATTGAGGGTTATGGCTAACGGTGCCGGGGAGAGGAAGATTGATTCAAGACCCAGCGATGCCATTGCCATAGCTCTCCGTCTCGGTTCTACAATCCTTGTAGAAGAGAACGTCATGACTGAGGCTGGGCTGCGAGATGATGTTGAATCAGAATTCAGTTTTGAAGAGCAGCCTCACGGTTTTGACTTATCTAAGAAATCCCTGGAAGACGAACTGAGAAGAGCTATTGATGAAGAGGAATATGAAAAGGCTGCCGAACTGAGGGATGAAATAATTAAACTCAGCAAGAAGTAACGCGTCAGGGAATTAATATATCCAGAGCAATTTGGGCCGCTTCCTGTTCAGCGGCCTTTTTTGTTACACCGCTTGCCGAAGGAAATTCTCTGTCTTCCACTTTCACCGCTACCTCGAATACTTTTTCGTGTTCTGGTCCTTCTATGTTTGTCACTGCAAACTTGGGTGTACCGAGTTGGTTTCCTTGGCAATATTCTATCAGAAGTCCTTTGTAGTTGATGTTTCTCCACGCTTCGTGCCGATGACTCCAGATGGTTCGCTCGATCAATTTTTCGCAAGGATTAATTCCACCGTCAAGATGTATGGCACCGATAATAGCCTCATAAACGTTAGCTAGTTGCTTCTGGGACACCTTTTCCTGTGCCAGATTAACGGATGATGCCGCTGAAATGTATGTCAACAGATTCAGCAAGCTTCCCATATCGGCAAGAAATGATTTCTGGACAAGCGCCGATCGCTTTTTCGTTAAAATGCCTTCACTGGCTTCAGGAAATTCATGAAAGAGTTTCTCTGATATGACGTGGTCGATAACAGCATCGCCAAGGAATTCCAATCGCTCATAATTCGTTGCATAGTCCGACGCCATCGACTTATGTGTTATCGCCTGGATGAGTAGATTGGTGTCAGAAAAGAAGTAACTAAGTTGTTCCTGAAGTTTAATCAGCTGACCATTCTTATTGGCAAGTTGATTGAAAAATCGTTTGACAGGCTGAAAAATCACTACTTCTCCCACCGTTTAAGAATCAACACAGCGTTATGTCCCCCGAAACCAAAGGTATTTGACATGGCCACATTAACTTCCTTCGTGACAATCTTGTTCGGCGCGTAGTTCAAGTCACAATCTGGATCTGGTGTTTCATAATTAATAGTTGGGGGAATGGTTCCGGTGCGGATAGTCTGAAGGCACGCAATTGCTTCGATACCACCGCTTGCACCGAGGAGATGTCCAGTCATGGATTTGGTTGAACTTACCGTCAGTGTATCAGCGTGGTCACCAAAAACAGCTCTGATGGCAGTGGTTTCGTTTTTATCGTTATACTGGGTAGATGTGCCATGCGCATTAATATAGTCAACAGCTTTGGCTTCGATTCCTGCATCAGCTATAGCGTGCTTCATGGCGCGGATAGCGCCTTCGCCCCCGGGTGCCGGTTGTGTAATGTGATAGGCGTCGGCTGTTGCGCCGTAGCCAACTGCTTCGCCATAGATCTCGGCTTCTCTTGACTGTGCGTGTTCGGCTTCTTCCAGCA
>JASLRT010000020.1 GCA_030743815.1 Candidatus Neomarinimicrobiota bacterium
CACACGGACAAGAGCTTCCGGCGTCTGGAGGACACTCAGCGTAATCTCGAATCTCTTTAAGTACTCTTCAAGTGTGCCACGCTTTTTACCGATTGTGAGGATCTTGGTGAGCTGATCTATGTCATTAGACGGAAGCTCGACTTTCTGCTTTTCAGCCAGATCAATGATTGTGGGTACACGAAGTGAGCCGTCCAGATGGCAGTGGAGTTCCACTTTAGGTAGTCGTTTAAGCAGTGCTAATGTGATTTTCATAATTTTATCTGGAAACGGATCGGTAGAGCCAGTAAACCACGGCTATAAAGGCTACCGGTCCAATCAGTTCAAAACCTTCGAAATGGGGCCACCAGTCCTTGTTATTGCTGATAAAAATAGGAACGGCTACCAGAATTCCCATGAGAGCTTCTCCGGTTATCAGTCCTGAAGCCAAAAGCAGTCCTTTTTTATTGTCACCTTTAGAGGCTCTTGCTTTTTTGCCTAGGTGATTTATCATTCCGCCAATGAAGATAGGTACCGTTAATGTAATGGGAAGATAGATTCCTACTGCCACGGCCAATACCGGCACTCGAAAATCGGAACCTGCTTTTTCCTGCCGAATATCAATCAGGATGATGATAACAGCAATGACTGCGCCAATGTAAACGAACGTCCAGGGCAGACTGCCAGTAAAAACGCCTTCCGCCACGGATTTCATCAAGGTGGCTTGAGGTGCTGAGAGTGCGGGAGATCCAATCGTATAAGCCGTATGCAGAATATCTAAGACCAATCCCAGTACGACTGCGGCACTGAGCGTACCTATGATCTGCATGACCTGTTGTTTCCACGGTGTCGCACCGACAATGTGACCGGTTTTCAGATCCTGCATATTATCACCGCCGATAGCTGCCGCGCAGCAGACAACTGCTCCTACCATGATTGCACCGGCGGCACCCACAGGGGAACCTGCTCCGAGAAGCGCTAAAAGCAGGAGCGAAGAAAAGAGTATTGTGGCGATTGTAACGCCGGAGATGGGATTGTTGGAAGAACCTACTACTCCCGCCATGTAGGAAGCGACAGCAGAGAAAAGAAATCCGAAGATCATCATAACCACTGTCAAAAGAGCTGCAATGCCGGCGGACTCTATGATTCCGAGATAAAGCAGGAACACCGGGATCAGCAGAACCAGCAGTCCCACTCCCACATAATTGATTGGCAAGTCCATCTCTTGGCGAGAAAGATTAGCACCGGATTTCCGCTGGCGGATCGCTTCCAAGCTTGTCTTAAGACCGATAATGAGCGGTTTAAATAATTTGATGAGCGACCAGACTCCGCCTACGACCATTGCGCCTACGCCCAGATATCGAATTTTGGTATTCCAGATAGTCCAAGCTGATTCTAAAGCGTCACCTTCGAATCCATTAATTGCGGAGTAGATTGGAATTGCTACAGCCCAGGAAATCAACCCGCCGGCCACGACTACAATTCCGATATTTCTACCGACGATGTAGCCCACCGATATCAGAGCAGGAGAGAGGTCTGTACCGAGTCCAAAAATTGAGCTGAACATGGGCTTCCCTGCTCGTGAGGCAGTCAATACTGCTGCTCCGGCCACTTCCGCATGCCACATGGCAAAACCTTGTTGACACAGCTTCATGACACCGCCTACAAGTCCAGCGATTCCGATTATTTTAATTCCGCCGACTGACTCTTCACTCTGTCCTGATTTGGCTTCTTCACCTGCCTTTAACACTTCAGCCGTGGCGATTCCTTCCGGATATTTTAGCTTGGCAACAATGATCAAAGCTCTTCTCAACGGGACGGTGAACAGCACACCGATGACTCCGCCAATGGCCGCAATCTTGGCGACTTCTACATAATCAAATGTCTGCCAATAGCCGAGTAATACCAAAGCCGGGATGGTAAATATCACTCCCGCAGCCAGCGATTCCCCGGCGGAGGCTGCTGTCTGGACGATGTTGTTCTCCAGGATGTTTGACCTGCGGAACATGCGCAACACACCCATGGATATCACTGCTGCCGGAATGGAGGCGGAGACGGTCATACCGGCGAAAAGTCCCAGATAAGCGTTAGCACCGGCCAGGATCACGGAAAGTAAAATTCCGAGGATGACTGCTTTCAGGGTGATCTCGGGGAGGGATGTGTTGGAATTATTCATAATGAGTGGCGAGAAAATAGATTGACCTCTTCAGGAAATCAAGGAGAGAATCGATTGTTGCTTTTCAAAATGTAGTTCAGATCACATCCTATTCTGACTATTGTCACGGCAGGTATCCGTGTTGTTAAAGTGTGTACTATCAAGTAAATTTCATTTATATTGGAGTAGTATGAATAGTCATAGGATGAATAAACTTAAAATAGTACTATTTCTCCTTCTCGCTGTAGCGTTAACAACCCCTCTTTATACCCAGAAGACCAATATAGCTATACTCCAGTTCGACGCCGAAAATATAACTGGGTCAGAAGCTCGAATACTGTCTGACCGCTTACGAACAGAGTTGCTTAAAATAGGTGCATTCAACGTTGTAGACCGTTCCGCTATGGAGGAAATCTTACAGGAACAGGGATTTCAACAGACGGGTTGCGTTTCTGATGAATGTATCGTTGAAGTTGGAAAGTTGGTTGGTGTCGAACTGATGGTAGGAGGATCTATTGGTAAGATTGGTACGATTTATACTATTTCAGCAAGGATGATTGATGTTAAAACGGGAAAAATTCTGTCTCAGCAGTCTTTGGATTGTCCCTGCCCCATTGAAACACTGTTGACTGAATCCATGGGTGAGGTTGCAGCTGGCCTG
This sequence comes from Candidatus Neomarinimicrobiota bacterium, assembly GCA_030743815.1. NCBI lineage: Bacteria > Pseudomonadati > Fidelibacterota > Fidelibacterota bacterium. The sequence goes on from JASLRT010000020.1 coordinate 2,793, forward strand.
AGCGGAGCCAAGATAGTCAAGCCTATTATACCACCACCACCTGCAGTTGGATCAGCTCTTTTCACATCTCAGGAGGAGAATGTAACCATCCTGGTGAACGGGGAGGTGAAGGGAACTACACCTCTAACCCTGTCGGACCTGGAACCGGGACAGCATAGCTTTGCGGCGAGAAAGAGTGGATTCAGGGACTACACAGGACAGTATACAATTGAAGCAGACGGCATGACCGAAATTTCTATTCCCCTTATTTGGAAAGCTGGTACGTTATCCATTTTGGCTTCCAGACCGGGGCAGAAGTTTGATTTTCACTTTGGAGACGAGATTTATGAAGGTATCGGCAGTAAGCAGCTGTCATTGGGTGAGGGGGACTATACCTTCACCATCAAGGAATACGGATACCAAGATCTGACGCAGAAGGTTTCAATCGGTGACCGGAGGGCTGCTGTTGTAAAAGTAGTTAATAAACCTGTGATGGTTCCGGCGTACTTTACTGTCTACCCTTCGTTAGCAACGGTCACTATCAATGGCAAGGTTACCGAGATATCATCCGGCAATTTGACGCTGCCCTTTGGCCAGACATACACAGTGACCGCAAAGGCACCCAAGTATTCAACGGAGCAATCTTCCTTCGAGATTAAGGAGATTGAAGATGTGAAGGTGGATTTGCTTCTCAGTCCTAAATCGAAGGTGACCACAGGAGTGCTGTCTACCTTGATCCCTGGTTCAGGTCAGTTCTACAGTGATAACTCCAAAAAGGGATTAATATTCATGGTGGCATCGGTTGGACTGGCAGCCGTGCTCAACGGTGCTAATAGCAATTATCAAGAAGAGCATTCACTGATGGAGGACTATCAGCAGGATTACCAGAATGCTACCGACCCTGCATATATTGCAGCCACCTGGGAGATTTACCAGGACCAGGTGAATACCGTTAATGACGTAAAGGCGCAGCTGGTCGTATACGGTGTTGTTCTGGGGGCTACCTGGATTGCCAATACGCTTGATGCCTGGTTCTTCAATGGAATACCCGATGAATAGGCCAAGAGTAAAACTTCTACTCATGCTGTCTGCAGCTCTGTTTTTCTTCACCTGCGAAAAGCTGGAACCGGTAGCTGATAACCCGCTAGATCCTGATAACCCAGACTACGATCCGCCTGAGGTGCTGATTTCAGAAGGACCTGCAGAGGGAGAGACTATTGAAACTTCTGCTGTTA
>JASLRT010000021.1 GCA_030743815.1 Candidatus Neomarinimicrobiota bacterium
ATCCTAATTACAATTTCTTTTATTGATCTGGAGCATATGATCATTCCCGACGGTCTTGTACTTGCTGCCGCGCTGCTTGGGCTGATGGCTTTGATTTTTAATATATTACCCATCAGCTGGATGGAATCGGTATACGGTGCGCTGCTCTATGGCGGGGTGCTGGCGGGTGTAGGATACATGGGGAAACGGGTCTATAAAATGGACGCCCTTGGCGGGGGCGATGTAAAACTGGCGGGTGTATTGGGGCTGTACCTGGGCTGGGAAATGAGTATGATCAGTTTATTATTGGCGTTTCTAGTAGCAGCTCTTTTTGTTGTCGTTGGCCTGTCTGTTGGAAGATTATCCCGGAAACAGCTAATCCCTTTTGGTCCATTTCTTGCCTTGGGGGCCATCATGACAATTTTTTGGGGTGAACAACTGTACTCCTGGTGGATTTAATTCTCGGAAGTACTATGCTACCAATTCAAACACGGTGAGGTTTTGGTTCAATTCCCTGACATCGGTGGTTTTCTAAGACAGAAATTCATAGACCCCCAAAAGTGGATTTAATGTGAATTACCTAACTAAGGAGAACGCATGGAAAAGCATTGATGTATTCTTTTCCATGATGGGGATACGCCTTGATTCTGGGAAAATATTGTTATTGTGGTTTCCTTTGATTGCAATTTCTGTCTACATCAGTAACCTTGCCATAGCACATGGTTACCTGGTCCCATTTGCAATTGCGTGTTGGGTGTTTTATTATGTTGGGATGACCCTTATTTTAGGTACTGGAATCAAGCGCTGGATGATTTCAAAATTAGGCGAGAAAAGAGCTTGGCTCTGTTTTCAAGTGATTGTAGGTGTGATGTTTTTCAATGTCGGCACGGGAATGTCCACTGCTGCCTTACATCAACAGGAGGCTTTTTCTTTATCACCTGCAGTGATGTGGGCACTCATCATTCCATTATTCATCATCGGTTTTGGTATCAAATATTGGGCTACTTGGGTGATTGGTGTGGACGTCTATTACTACAAAGATCTATTCCATGAAAAATTACATGACGAGTGGACTGAAGCCGGACCTTATAAGTGGTCGAGTAACCCGATGTACGGTATTGGATACTTGCACAGTTACTGCTTAGGAATCATCCTCGGAAGTGTTTGGGGACTTGTCTATGCAGCCGTTTGTCACCTAAGCATCTTTGTGTTTTACCATATAGCTGAAAAACCATTCATCGTTCGAACCTATTTACAATAGGGGATAAAAAAACCCCGCTCATTCTCTGGCTGGTTTCTTTACGCGGCAGAATAGTGACGACTTAAATTATATTGTTGCGTACTGCTTTTCCCGTTCAGTTAAACCCGGGTCGATGATGTGGTACCACAGGTGATATCTACATGGAGCGGACGGGAATCATCATGCGCCACGAATTCACTTAGTGTTTAAAGCAGCGCGCCCCGGTAAACACCATGGCAATGCCGTGCTCGTCGCAGGCGGCAATGACCTCTTCGTCTCTGACTGAGCCGCCGGGCTGGATAACGACGGCAATGCCCGTGTCCGCAATCCGGTCTATGCTGTCCCGGAAAGGAAAAAAGGCGTCAGAAGCGAGGGTCGCTCCCTCCAGATTGTCTCCCGACTTCCGCACCGCAATCTCCACTGCATCCACCCGCGAGACCTGACCGGGCCCGATGCCGAGGGTGGTATTATCCTTAGCGGTGAGAATGGCGTTGGATTTTACATTCTTCAGCACCTTCCAGCCGAAAAGCATGTCTTCAATCTGCTGTTCCGAAGGCTGAGCTTTCGTTACAGTGTTTAAGTGTTCGATTGTTAGTGTGTTCAAGTCGGTCTCCTGAACCAGAAGGCCGCCGTCCACATACTTAAATTCCAGCTTGGGATCACGGGCGCCAAACCGGCCGATCTCCAGCACACGGAGATTTTTCTTTTTGGCAAAGAGCTCGAGTGCCCCGTCTTCGAATTCGGGCGCAAGAACAATCTCGATAAAGATTTTCCGGAGAGCCTCGGCGATCTGTGCCGTGCACCTCTGATTCAGAGCCACAATTCCGCCGAAGGCTGACATGGAGTCGGCGTTAAAGGCGCGGTGAAAGCAGTCGGTAATGTCGTCTCCCGTAGCGACGCCGCACGGGTTGGCGTGCTTCACCACCACGCAGGCAGGTTCGGCAAACTCCTTCACGCAAGCCAGGGCGCCGTCGGCGTCCATGATGTTGTTGTAGGAGAGCTTTTTCCCCTGGTGAATGGTGGCGTTCAAGATGTTCGGCGCGGTGGCGATGGGCGCTTTGTACGCGGCGGCCTGCTGATGAGGGTTTTCCCCGTAGCGGAGATCGTAATGCTTCTCGAACGTAACCGAAAAGTCATCCGACAATGGCTCACCCTTGAAATGGTCATGAATGAGGGTATCATATTTTGCTGTATGACCAAACGCCTTGGCGGAGAGCCGCTTACGTGTTTCAAAGGCGAGTCCGGCTTCTGATTTCAGCTCGTCCAATACGACATCGTAGTCAGCAGGGTCCACCACCACACCGACCCATCCCAGATTCTTGGCGGCGCAGCGGATCATGGTGGGGCCGCCGATGTCAATATTCTCCAGTGCTGTATCAAGGGTGACGTCAGGCTTCTGGACGGCGTCGGCGAAGGGGTAGAGATTACAGACCACCAGATCAATCCAGCGGATATTGTTGGCTTCCGCTTGGTCGGCGTGGCTGTCTCTCAATCCGAGAATTCCGCCAGCTACGAGAGGATTGATAGTCTTCACCCGCCCGTCCATAATCTCCGGAAAGCCGGTGTAGTCAGAAATATCGGTTACGGAGGCGCCGCCTTCCCGCAGCGTTTTCGCAGTGCCGCCGGTGGAGATAATCTCGATGGCGAGGTCAGCCAACCCTCTTGCCAACTCAACAATATTCGCTTTGTCTGAGACGGAAATCAAGGCGGTCTTAACAGCAGTCTTATCCGTATTCATTGGTTACTCCATGGTCCTTCACTGTTTTGAAATATCCTGATAGATTCCAGAAAGGCTTTTCCCTCCAGCGCCTGCACTTTTTCCTTTAGTGTCTCCGGCGTGTCCTCGGCTTCAATGCTGCACCTCTTTTGAATTACATGAGGGCCCGCATCCACCTCTGCTGTGACAATGTGAATGGTACAGCCGGTTTCTGTCTCACCGTTCTTCAGCACTTCCTCGTGGACGTTCATGTCCATACCGCCGGCGTATTTGGGGAGGAGAGAAGGGTGTACATTCAGAACGCGATTCTGCCAGTGCCTGCAGAACCATGGCGACAGGATTCGCATAAATCCGATGAGGAGGACGAGTTCGACGCCTTTTGCCTCCAGCACATCCGTCATCTCGCGGTCGAACTGTTCCCGCTCCTTTCCCTTGTGGCTGATGAAGACGGCCTCGATGCCGTGGTTTCGGGCCCGCTCCAGGATGTACGCTTTCTTGCGATTGCTGATGACCACTTCCACAGAGGCGTCCAGATCACCGCGGTGGATGGCGTCTGAGATGGCTTGCAGGTCGGTGCCTTTTGTGGAACCAAGTACACCCAGCTTGATACTATTAGCCACGGAGATTACGGATTAGGAATATTATGGTTCGTCTTCTCAGTGCACTGTACGTCTCTGCGGATGGTTTCGCAGTTCATTCATATGGTCAATCCGCTTCTGAACCAACTCTTCCGTACCGATATCCTTTCGATGAAACAGCGGTCCCCCGACTTTCGAGATCTCCACCTCCGCCGTCGTCTCAGCCTCAGTTAGCGTCTGCGCAATGCCGACGTAGGCTGCTGTCCGCGAACCTGCCTCATAAAGTAGGCCGGCCCGTGCCTCCACGGAGGCGTAATAGAGTTGGTCCCTGTCAGTGATGGCGGAAACATCAATGCATTCTCCTTTCACCGGACTGTCTGGATATCCTTTCGGTACCGCATATTTGCATACTGTTGCCTGATGTGCAAACGTGATGTCCCTGGCATCCAGATTTCCGTTCACCATACCCATACACACTTCCATAAAATCTGACTGAAGAAGGGGGAGAACATTCATAGCCTCGGGGTCGCCAAGACGGGCGTTGTATTCGATCAGCTTCACTCCGTCAGCGGTGGCGATAAAACCCCCATAAAGAATCCCTTTGTATCCATCACCAAACTCTTCTTTCAGAGCCTGAGCCGTGGCTTGATTGAACTTCTGAGCTTGGGCAATTTCCTCGTCCGTAAGAAAAGGGAGGCTGTGATCAGCGTCGGAATAGCTGCCCATGCCACCGGTATTGGGTCCTGTGTCGCCATCGTAAGCCCGTTTGTGATCCTGGACAGGCGGCATGTGAGCCAGATGCTCGCCGTCGCAAAAGCTCATGAGGGAGAATTCTTCACCGATCAGTTTTTCCTCTACCACAAATGTGCCGTCGCGGCTCACGAGTTCCATACAGTAGTCCAGAGCTTCGTCATGAGAGTGCAGATGATCACCGGCAACTTTCACACCCTTCCCGCCCATGAGGCCGTCGTACTTGACTACATAGTTATCGTGAAGTTCGGTGAGAAACTCGCGCACGCCTTCCATGGCACTGAACCGTTTGTAGGCAGGACACGCCGGGATACGATACTTCGTCAGAAGATCACGGGTGAAGCCCTTGCTGGTTTCAATCTGAGCTAGAGCCTTCTTCGGGCCGACGCACGGAATCCCCGTCTCCCAAAGAGCGTCAGCTACACCGGCTTCGAGCGGCGCCTCGGGGCCGATAATGGCCAGTTCAGTACTGTGCTGGTCGGCGAACTGGGTGACGGCTGCAGGATCACTGATTTTTCCCATGGCGAAAACAGATGAGTGCTCCTGAATACCGGGATTGTTGTTGGAGGCAAAGCAGATGATGTCGGGGTTCTGCTCAGAACGGCTCAGAGCTCTGGCGATGGCGTGCTCTCGGGCGCCGGAACCGATGAGGAGGATCTTCATGTTAACTGAGCTCTTTCTAAAGTGCGTTGATTCTCCATAGTTTCCATCATTGTCTCATCGACATCGTTGGTGACATAACAGCCGTTAAGACATGCCATACAAGGGTGGTCAATGTTGTGTTTGCCTCTGCGGGTCACAGCTTCCACCAGATCATCGATCTCCTGATACATGAGGATATTGACGCCCATGTATTGCTGGATTTCCGCCACAGTTTTGGTAGCTGCTGTGAGCTCTGACTTTGTAGGCATATCTACGCCGTAAAAGCAGGGAAACTTTACCGGTGGGCAGGCGGAGACGAAATAGACCTCCTTGGCGCCGAATTCCCGCACCATGCGTACTATCTGTCTGCTGGTGTTTCCCCTGACGATGCTGTCGTCCAGGATGAGGACTTTCTTATCGCGGATTTCTAACTCTTGGGGTACAAGCTTGTAACGCACAGATTTCTTTCTTGCTTCATTCCCCGGCATGATGAAGGTGCGCCCGATGAATGGATTTTTGTAGAGTCCCTCTGAGTAGCGGACGCCAAGTTCGTGAGCGAAGGAGAGGGCTGCGGTGTTGGCCGTGGAAGGTGCTGGGATTACGATATCCGGCACAACATCCGGATACCGATCTGTCCACAGCTTGGCGAGGTTCTGGCCCATACGGAGGCGGGCGCGGTAAACACTTACATCATTCTGTATAGAATCTGGACGCGAAAAGTAAACGTACTCAAAAATGCACGGTGTGAACGGTTCCTGGCGTAGAATACGGTTGTGATAGGTACCGTCTTCTTCGATGAAGATAACCTCTCCGGGCGCTACTTGTCCGGCAGGCTCATACCCCAAGGCGTAGAACATAGTGGTTTCAGAAGCGAAGATATAATCGGTGCTGCCGTCGGCATTCTTGCGCTCGCCTTTGGTGAGGGGACGGATGCCGTGTGGATCACGGAATATCACCATGCCGCGGTTCATAATCATTCCTACCACCGAGTAAGCTCCGCTGGCGCGATCAAACACTTTCTCCACCGCGTGGCAGATCTGATCAAAAAAGGTCAGACCGTTAGTGTCAGCAGTGGGATGATCCAGAGCGTGGGCGAAGATGTGGAGGATGACCTCAATATCCACCGAAGAGTTGACGTGCCGGCGATCTCTTTCCGAAACCTCCTTTACCAGATCGGTGTAGTTTACCAGGTTACCGTTGTGGGCCATGGCGATGCCGTAAGGGACGGTTGTCATGACCGGCTGGGCCTCCTCGATACTGAACCCTCCCACAGTAGGATAGCGGGTGTGACCGACACCTATTTTGCCTGACAGCCGGGCCATGTTCTGTTCGTCAAAAATGTCGCGGATAAGGCCGGTTCCTTTTTTAACATGAAACTGCTTATTGTACGTCATGATGCCTGCTGCATCCTGCCCTCGATGTTGAAGGTGGATGAGACTGTCATAAAGCTCGCCGGCAACGGGCTTCTGAGTGGAGATTACACCGACGACGCCGCACATCAGATCAGATCCACCAGTTTTGATGCCAGGCCGGTATAGTCCGCTGGCGTCAAGTTCAAGAGGGCGGCTCTATCTTCACTGGAAATCTTGAGTTTGGAGATGAACTCTTGAATGAATTCCTGTGTGATAGGTTGGCCGCGGGTCATCTCTTTCAGTTGCTCGTAGGCTTCCGGTTTTCCCGCTTTGCGCAAGACAGTTTGAATTGCCTCCGCCAGCACCTCCCAGTGGGCGTCCAGTTCCGCGGCAATTGTTACTTTATCAGCTGCGAGGCGGTCCAACCCTTTCAAGATATTCTTGCATGCTAAAAGCGAGTGAGCAAGAGGGACGCCCTGATTGCGGATCACCGTGCTGCCGGAAAGGTCGCGCTGAAGGCGGGAGACGGGAAGTGTCTGTGCGAGGTGCGCGAAGTACGAATTGGCCACACCGAGATTCCCTTCGGCATTCTCAAAGTGAATTGGGTTCACTTTATGAGGCATTGTGCTGGAACCGATCTCGCCTCTCTTTGTCTTCTGGCGGAAAACACCCCGGCTGATGTAGAGCCACATATCTCTGCACAGATCAAGAAGGATGGTGTTGATGCGAATCAATATGTGATAAGCCTCAGCCAGGGAATCATTGGACTCGATCTGGGTGGTGATGAGATTCGGCTCCAGCCCCAGTGATCGGACGAAGCGCTTCGTGAATGCCAGCCAGTTGACTTTGGGGTAAGCGACCGCGTGTGCGCCCCAGGTTCCGGTAGCTCCGGACAGTTTTCCCTGGAGTTTGTGGGACTTCAACTGTGCTGTCTGGCGTTCGAGCCTGTTGACGAAAACGGCCATCTCTTTTCCCAGCGAGGTAGGGGTTGCGGGCTGTCCGTGTGTCAGGGCCAGCATGGGCAGTTCCTTATGGCGTCGCGTCAGTTTCTTCAGTCCTCCGTTTACGTTTTTCAGGGCTGGCAGATATACCTCTTTTAATCCATCCCGCCACATGAGTGAATAGGACAAATTATTTACGTCTTCAGATGTCAGCGCAAAATGGGTCCAAGGGTGAAGGGCCTTTTTCGTTTTGCTCTGGATGTAATACTCGATGGCTTTTACATCATGGTTGGTAGTGGCTTCTATGGCTTTGACCTTCTCGGCCCCGGCGGCTTTGAAGTTTTGGTAGATCTTCCGCAACTGGATCTGTTCTTCATTCGAAAAAGGCGGCAGGTCTTTGATGGACTTTGCATTCCCAAGGGCGATGAGATATTCGATTTCCACCTTCAGTCGGTACTGCATGAGTGCCGATTCTGAAAAATAGGCGGAAAGATCTTTTACGCTATTTTTATAGCGTCCGTCTAATGGTGATATTGAATGTATTTTATTTGCCACAGAGACGCAGAGACCCCAGAGAATTAAGTGTTAATAAATCGTTTAATACCATTTTTCAGGAGTTTCGAATTGAAATTAATTAGTAACCCAAGGGGATAATTTCCCAATTTCATGTAAGATAAAATTTGTGCTTCGAACACAGGGTCGTGGCGCTCAACACTTTTTAATTCAAGTACAATTTTATCTTCAACTAAAACATCAATTTTGAATTCACCGACATCCACACCTTTATAAGATAAGGGTAAAGATTTTTGAGATTCAAATTTTAAACCACCGTTTTTTAGTTCGATACACAAAGCCTTTTCATAAACACTTTCTAACAAACCCGGCCCCAATGTTTTATGAACTTCCACTGTACAACCAATAATTTTTTCTGTTGTCTTATTTAATTCCAATCTCTGTGTACTCTGTGACTCTGTGGCTCGATAGCTATACCCCGAAGATTCTTTTTACAGCCAACGCACAATTCCCCGGGTCAAGAATGGTCAGCACCGGTGTATTGCTGGGCATTTGCAATGTAGAATGGACATTCACCAGCATATCTGCTTTGTCAGAAAATGGGGGACAGCCCAAAGTTGGGAATTCAGAATTTGCTGCTACAAAACCGGATAGAGCATTTGATCGTCCAGCGATAGTGATGTAAACAATATCATTCCCATCTTTATTTGCTTCCAAAATGTCCAAAACCTTTAACGGCTGTTTGTGAGCAGATGCTGCATGCTGTTCCCAGGCGATGCCATATTCGTCTAATTTATCAGTGATCTTTTTTGCGTGGGGTTCATCAGATGTGGAACCCATAATTATCACAGCTTTCATTTTAATTCCTTTTTATTTGTCGCGGAGTCACAGAGTTCACAGAAAAGAATTAATAAAGACTTCCTACTCTTCGTGTCTCTGTGGCTAAATGTATTCATTCAAGTTTTCTACAATTCGTTCACTAACCGGTTTTCTCGCATCCGGGAATGAAAACACTCCTCCGGTAATAGTTTCATATAAGTAAATGTACCGGCTGGATAGCTCCACCACCAACTCATCCGGCGCATCGGGGAGAACTTCATCATTGTACGGGTCACAGTTATCCACAAACCAGAGGCGCAAGAATTCCTTGTCCACGTTTTGGGGCTCCTGCCCGGCTGCCATTCTCTCCTCATATGTGTCAGCTATCCAGTAGCGACTGCTGTCAGGTGTGTGAACCTCATCAATTAGAACGATGTTGCCATCTGAATCACGGCCCATTTCATACTTGGTGTCCACCAGGATCATGCCGTGTTCAGCGGTTTTTTTCTGTCCGAAGGCAAAGAGCTCCAGTGCTTTCTGGCTGCAGTAGTCCCAGTCTGCCTGTGTCATCCACCCTTCGCTCACAATTTCGTCCGGGGCAATGGGGCGGTCGTGAGTTTCATCCTTGGTGGTGGGGGTGAGCATGTTGGCGTCCAGTTTCTGATTCTTCACTAGGCCTTCGGGCAGGTTGTTGCCGCAGTATTCACGGGCACCGTTGTTGTAAACTGTCCACAGGGCGGTGCTGGTGCTGCCGGTGATGTACCCGCGCACTACAAATTCAATGGGAATTACATCACATTTTTTGGCCAGCGTAACATTGGGATCAGGGACAGCCAGCACGTGGTTGGGAATAATATCCTTGGTTTGATCAAACCACCAGGCGCTGGTCTGGTTCAGTACCTGCCCCTTAAAGGGGATGGCGGCGAGGACACGGTCAAATGCGCTCTGACGGTCAGTAGTGATAAGTGCAATACTGTCCCCAAGATCATATTGATCCCTCACTTTACCGGTTTGCTTCGATCCAACTGACAGCTCGGTTGCGGTGAGGGTATTGTTCAGTTCGGTGCGGATGCAATCCGCATAGCCTTTACTGTATTTTGTAACAGTCATGTGATAGTGAATTGAAGAATATATGTGTGTCCAAAATGTCCCCCACAACGGTATCAAAGTTACCGCTCTTAACTGTCACATTCCAGATGATACCGCGCTTGAGATAAGTAATACCATCAATTTCAAAACGCTCTCTCAGCGATTCGAATTTCGATCTCCCGTTGATGTCCTCCTTCTGGCGTACGAGTAGATGGGCACAGTTCTCTTTTCGTGAAATTTCACTGATGAACTCTTTGTTTGAGTTATAGAGTTCACCGGAAGCATCTATCTGCTGAAGCACCGATTCCTTGTTTCCATTGGTGTCAATTTCCCAATGGGTCTGCCGTGTGATCTCAACATCAAAGCCCAACTGACTCAGAACATTCTGTACTGATGCCGCCTCATTATCGGTGATGATCATGTCGATAACCCATTCCGTCGATTCACCACCAGCTTCGTATTGCTTCAACGAATAGTGGGGTCGCTCAAAGGAAAGCTTATGATCTGTGGTAGGGCGTCCTTTTTCGATGAACTCCTTCATGGATGAAAAAATGACATCACCGTTTTCGGTCCGTTCCGGGTGGGGCATCAAGGCCATAACATTGCCGGACGTGTTACACACAGCAGCCAAGTTGTACATGGATCCGTTGGGGTTAGTAGGGAATTCCTCTACGATCTTGCCGTCGTCATTGCAGTAGCGGAAAACGGCTTGGTTGTTTTCTACCATTCTGTACAGCAGTTCATCAGGGATAACGAAGCGGCCTTCCCCGTGTGCCAGGGGGATATTGATCCAGTCGCCTGTTTCCATCTGACGCGTAAAAGCGCACCGCTCAGGCGGGGCAGACATTTTTAGCTTGGCCCAGGTGTTGTAGTAGCCGACACCTACCACGTGACCACCTTTGACCCGTTTATTATCTGTCAATGCCATACCCAAGCGATAGTCCGGCAGGCCGGGAACCAGTCCTGTTTCCACCAGAATCTGAGCGCCGTTGCAGATGCCTAAAACGGGCTTACCCGATTCGACTTCAGTGCGAAGCTGCTTCATAATAGGATCCAGAGAAGCGATCACCCCTGCCCGGGAGCGGTCTTCGTAAGCAAAGCCGCCCACGATCACATAGCCGTCAAAGTCAGCTAGTTTTTCACTAGGCTCATTCCATAGGAATTCCACTGGATTCAGTCCGACGCGGCGGCAGGCCATAAACGTTTCACGCTCGGTATTTGAACCTGGGAATTGGATGATGGCGATATTCATTTATTTTTGCCGCAGAGCCGCTGAGTACACAGAGATTTTTTAGTCCTGCTCTGCGGTCCCCGCGTCTCTGTGGCTATTTTATTTGAGCAAAACATTTTTAACACCCTTTACGACCGTGCCGATCTCATGCACTTCCAATAATCCTTTTACCGCACCCACATCACCCGGACTCACAACAAACACCATCCCGACTCCCATATTAAACGCCCGGTACATCTCGTCTTCATCCACATCGCCAATGGATTGCATCACATTAAAAACAGGTAAGACCGGCCATGATTCCTTTTTGATCTCCGCTGCGCAATCGTCCGGCAGAATGCGGGGAATATTTTCCACCAGCCCGCCACCGGTAATATGGGCGATGCCTTTTATATTGATTTCTGCATCCAACGCCGAAAATACATGATTCGTATAATTAATATGGGGTTCCAATAACGTGAGCCCCACTGATTTTTCCAATTCGGATATCGTATCGTTCACATCGTATCCGCCGATTTCGAAGAAAAGTTTACGAGCGAGAGAATAACCGTTTGTATGCAGACCGCTGGATGGCAACCCCAATACAATATCGCCGGGCTGAATTGTTTCCCCGGTAATTATTTTGTCTTTTTCCACCGCGCCGCTGATGACGCCCACCAGGTCGTGCTCACCGGGCAGATAAGTGTCAGGCATTTCGGCCGTTTCGCCACCGACCAACGATACACCTGTTTCCCGGCATGCCTTTACCATCCCGGAAACAATCTCTTCGATAATTTCCGGCTTCAGTCTGTCATTGGCGATGTAGTCCAGGAAGGTGAGGGGTCGGGCTCCCATGACAATAATATCGTTGGCGCAGGCACTTACGAGGTCGACGCCGATAGTGTCATACTTGCCCAACATCCGCGCTACGATTGCCTTTGTGCCGACGCCATCAACGCTCTGAACCAGAACAGGGTGATCGTACTTGTTGAGAACTTCTTTCAGATCGAAGAGGGAACCGAAGCTGCCGACGCTGGTGAGGACATTGGTGTTAAAGGTGGATTTCACCTCATCCTTAATGCGGGCCACCGCTTCATTTCCGGCATCGATATCCACACCAGCTGATTTGTAGTCTACTTTACTCACGTATTTTTTGCAGCAGAGCCATGGAACACCCAGAGTTTAAATTAGGATTCTTTGCGATCTCTGCGTCTCTGTGGCGATTAAACTTTTTCTCGCCGTCCATTCATCCAAGTTTCACTTGCTCCGGTTTATGCAGACTCATTAGGTTTCAATCGATTCCCGATTGTTAGTAAAAGGAAATAAAAAGCCGCGCAGGCAAAGTTAAGCCACGCCTCGCAAGCAAAGATCCTGCGGATCAGCATATCGTTAATCTCGTCTGTGGTAAGCATGCGGATCCCGGAATAGAAAGCGCCTGCAATGAAATGGGTGAACACTGCCGCGTGAATCCAGCTGGCCCATTTGGGATCGTGTTGCCTCTGTTTTTTCCACAACCCGATGAATACCAGAAGAGTTAACGCCACGTAAAAGAGGATCTTTGACCATTCTGCCGCCGGGGTGTAAAACGATTCCATAATCTGGTTACTTTTTAGTAGCCCGTTATTTAAGTTTTTCCCGCAATCCGTTGGTCCACGCTTCTTGCGCCTCGCATACAGGTAACTGGATCACATTATTGATTTGCAACAATTCATCGATCGCGGTATTGCCGATCACGGTTGCTTCCAGTCCGTACCTGGAAAATGTAGTTTGCACCGCATTCACATTTTCCAGTGACACTTCCAGTGCAAAGCCGCCGGTTTCGGAAAAGAGCAGTTTTTCGGTTGCCATGTCACCTGGAATAGTCACTTTACAGCCGATCTCATTTGCAAATGTCATTTCAGCAATGGCTACCGCTACGCCGCCGTCGGAAATGTCGTGGCAAGCCAGAATCAGACCGCTATAAATACAATCCGTTAAAGCGTAGATCTGATTTTTCACTTCTTCCGGATCCGGCTGTGGTACATTAGTTCCCAGCTCATTGTGAAGACTGTAATAAACGCTGCCACCCAATTCATCTTTGCGCGCTCCAACCATGAGTAAAACAGAGTCTATTTGCTGAAAACTCATGGTTATTACTCTGTTCACATCCTTCAATTTTCCAAGACAACTGACGATAGGGCTCGGTGGAATAGCGCCGTTGCGTGATTCGTTGTAGAATGAGACGTTGCCGGCTATGATAGGAACAGGGTGGTCGGGATGCTCTTTCAGTTTTATCGTTTTACAGGCCTCGGCTACGCCCCTGGCTGCCTCTGCGAACTGCCACATCTGATCTTCCTTTTCAGGATTGCCGAAACAGAGGCAGTCGGTGATAGCCTGAGGCGTTGCACCAACTGCGGCAACATTTCTTACACTTTCCACCACCGCATTGACGGCGCCCCAGTAGGGATCGATCTTGCTGTAGCGTGGATTGTGATCAGTGGCCAGGGTGATACCGATGGTGCGTATCTCTTCCGGGTAACTGTCATCGTTAAACGGTTGCATCACGCCGGCGTCGCTCTGACCGGACTCAACAACAGTTCGCCCCTGAACCTGTTTGTCGTAGGTCTCGAAAACCGCTTCCCGGCTGGCTATATTCTCGTGGGAGAGGATCTGAAGCAGGATGGTATTATAATCCTCGGGCTCGGGAATATCAGGTTCAACGAAGTCCCTTACTGGCGCCTTGTAGTTGCGATGATAGAGAAATCCCTTGGTAACCTGAGAAGCGGGTGCGTCCACCAGCGCCTCGCCGTTATTGTGGACAATGTATTGACCGTCAGCGCGAACATTTCCCATCACCCGTGCCGCGGCTCCCTTGGAGACATTAGGCAGATCGAAAGTATCATTGTAGTGCTTAAGAATAAGTGAAGTTACGTCCGGATGAGTAACCCACATGAATCGTTCCTGTGTTTCGGAACAGAGAATTACGGATGGATGCAGATTCTTCATGCTGATATGGGCCTGATCCAGGTGGACCTCGGCGCCGTAGCCGGCGTTGTCTGCCAGTTCCACACTTGCACAAGCGATCCCCCCGGCCCCCAGGTCTTTGAAGCCGACCTTATCATAGAGCCCCTTCTCTCTGAGAATGTCGAAAAGGGCGTATGTTGCCTTCATGAGATGTCTTTCCAGAAATGCGTTCGGCTCTTGGACCGCTGCTTTTTTGGACTCTTTCTCATCCTCGTTAAGTTCAAGGGAGGCGAAGCTGGCACCACCGAACCCGCTGTTGTCGGTAGGCTTGCCGATAAGGATGAGATCGTAGTTGTCTGAATCGGGTGGAGCGGCAGAGTGGATAACCTCATCTTCACGGACAATTCCCAGAGTGACCACGGTGACGAGACAGTTGTCGTTATACCCCTCATCGTAATAGAGATCGCCGCAAATATTGGGAACGCCGATGGGATTACCATACCCTGCGATTCCTGCTACAACACCTTCATGGATCCACTTAGTTTTGGGCGAAGCGATATCACCAAATCTCAGGCCGTCAGCCACGGCGATCACTTCGGCCCCCATGCACATGACATCGCGCACGTTGCCGCCGATACCTGTAGCGGCACCTTCATAGGGGACGATCTGGGAAGGGTGATTGTGAGACTCGTGGCTCATGACTGCGCAATAACGGTGCCCCTGTTTGTCCGTTGCAATGGCTACAATTCCTGCGTCTTCCTTGGCGCCCAGGATGACGGTGGGACCTTCAGTGACGAACTGACCAAGGTGTGGACGGCTACTCTTGTAGGATGAATGTTCGGAGCCCTGGATCGACCACAGGATACATTCGGTGAGGGAAGGTGGTCGATTAAGAATGTCATTTTGTATTCTTTTGACTTCTTCAACTTTCAAGGCAATACCGTACTGCTGGAGAGTTGTTTCAATGTCTGCATCTGAGATGGCGTTGAAGTCGAAGATGTCACTGGAGGGAGTCATAATAGTCAGCGTAAGATGGTTTCGTTTCTTTCGGGGCCCAGTGAAAGGATAGATATTGGGCACTCGACCTTCTCCTCAATAAAAGCTATATACTTTTTCATCTCCGCAGGCAGTGAACTGTCGCCCTGTTCACAAAAATGCTTAACACGATCTTTACTCATCTCTTCCCACCCATCTAATTCCGTGTAGATCGGTTCAGCGCGGCGCATCTTGTCCAGACTTGCTGGCATCTCCTTCACAATCTCTTTATCAATCTTGTAAGATGTGCACACATGTATGTTTGAGAAACCACCGAGTATGTCCAGTTTGGTAAGGGCAATATCCGTGAGGCCGTTGACGCGTACCGCCTGCCTGAGTTGAACGAGATCGAGGCAACCGATCCGCCGAGGTCTTCCGGTTGTGGTGCCGTATTCCTGTCCCCGCTCCCGCAGCTCTTCAGCCCGTTCATCATGAAGCTCTGTGGGGAAAGGAGAAATTCCCACACGGGATACGTACGCTTTGGCGACACCTACAATCTGACGATCGCCGTTAAGGCCGATGCCAGAACCGGCACTCATCTGACCAGCTACAGTGGTAGAGCTGGTGGTGTGAGGATACATACCGTGGTCTATATCAAGTGACATCCCCTGTGCCGCCTCAAAAAGAAATGTTTTTCCTTCCTTATAGGCGTAGTAGAGCTCCAGGGATGTGTCGGTGATAAATGTTTTCAGCTCTTCCCCGAAAGTAAGATAATCTGTGTAGATGTCATCCATTGTCAGATCGAACTGGCGCCCGAAAACTTTCTGAATAATGTTCTTATTGAATTCGAATGAACGCATCAGTTTTTCTTCAAAAATAGCTGGTTCCAACAGGTCACCTATCCTGATGCCATGGCGATACATCTTGTCGGCATAGACAGGGGCGATACCGCGTTTGGTACTCCCCGCCGCCAGATCACCCTGATGGCTGGTGAGACATTCATCCATGGCAATGTGGTACGGCATGATGGCGTGAGCCCTGTCGCTGATCTTCAGGTTTGGGGCAATACCCCTCTCTTGAAGCGCTTTGATCTCATCGATGAGACCTTTGGGATTAATGACAACACCGTTGCCGATAATGGAAGTAGGACCTGGATAGAGTACACCTGATGGAATGTGGTGAAGCTTATATACCTCGTCTTCAACAACAACAGTATGGCCGGCATTATTCCCCCCCTGGAATCTTACCACATAGTCACACTCACCGGCAAAATAGTCGGTTATTTTTCCCTTACCTTCGTCACCCCATTGTGCTCCAACAACAGCGGTGAGTTGTGCCCGAGGTTTTGGATTGGGCATGACGTCAGGGTAGAGTGGACGTGTAGATGTGGCGGAGTGAAACCGGGGTAACAGCTATGTTATGAATCGTCCCCGCCACCTGCTGACTGTTTAAAGGGTAGGGCGGTTGTTGTTGCCGATAGTCTCTCAAAAGAGACTATTCCCGAGGCGGTTCTTTGTAAGTCTGTCATTTCTACTAAAAGGGAAGACGAAGTTTACATCGAGCAGACAAAAAGAAAAATATGAAAAGTGATAAAGCGCAAGAAAAAGGGCGACTGAGCGCCTTTTTCTACGTTTTCCTTAGTGTTGACTATTACCTTAATTCAGGTGATTAACTGAAATCAGGTCTCCACTTCAGACCGACTCAAACTATCTATGCACAAACATGCTTCAAATTCCTATGAAGGTCACTTGAGAGACATCATGATCAATCCCACATATCCTGGCGTTAATGATGGCACAATGACCTCAGCTACGGGATTCTTTACAAATATGGCGGTAAACAGTTCAGGACTGATGGGATCAAGCCTGCTTTTTGGGAGGCTTCATGTTGATGAGATAAACGGCGGTG
>JASLRT010000022.1 GCA_030743815.1 Candidatus Neomarinimicrobiota bacterium
AGCCGTTCTTACGGATGAGATTGCCGGTGAAACTTCCGCTGGAAATGAAGAAGTTGAGATGACCGAGAATGTGGAGATAGGAAGAGAAGAGATCATCAAAACAGGTGACGTAG
Organism: Candidatus Neomarinimicrobiota bacterium; assembly: GCA_030743815.1. NCBI lineage: Bacteria > Pseudomonadati > Fidelibacterota > Fidelibacterota bacterium. The sequence goes on from JASLRT010000022.1 coordinate 114, forward strand.
AGATTGAGGAAGAGGCGGTTGGTGGCGAGATTGAAACCATTGTTGCGGAGGAATCGGCTCCAGTTCGATCAATAGATACACCTCCGGCGCCACTCCGCATAGACAAGATTCCCAAAATTGAAGGCCGTGTCACTATTCAGGTGGCTTCCTGGCCTACGCTGGAAGAGGCTGAAAAGCAGATGATAGAACTTCAGAACATCGGCTTTGATGCCTATGTACAAAAAGCATATTTCGAAGAGACAGATGAGGTATGGTATCGTGTACGTATCGGAGCCTTCAATTCCGTCGCGGAGGCGCAAGAAGCCGTAACTGTCTTGAAAACTGTAACGGGCTACGCAGCGTGGGTCGACCACGTGCGGGCCGATCAATAATAGTCAAGGAGGGTTTCCTGATGGAACCAATGAAGATCTACTTTGATGTACGTGACATTTTCCGGGCCCCTCGTCTGGCACTCGGCGGGAAGAAGATTTGGATTATGCTTCAAGCACTCCTCACGGGATATGTGACTTACTGGGTTCTCACTTACCTTTCGTTTCTCGCTGCGGGATTCACTTTTAACGCGATGTGGCAGCAATACGGACTCTATCCGTGCCTGGCAGGTAACGCAGCCAACGGGTTCGCATGGGCGCTATGGGTAGTCGGCGTGTTGGCCTTGCTGGCAGCCATCGTTCTGGGAGACACAGCCGTGGCGCGTGTCACCTACAAGCAACTTAAGGGGGATGAATTTTACTCTTCCTCTGACGCATGGAAATATGTGAAAAAGCACTGGCACGCCCCTGTCTTCACACATCTTTCCATCGCGGTGATTGCACTGTTTTTCGTCGTGTTCGCCGCCATCTTTGCTCTCATAGGCAAGATACCATACCTTGGGGAACTCTTTTTCGGCATCCCTTATCTGCTCTGGTTTTTCGGATCGGTATTTGTCGTCTATACAGCCGCCGTTTTCTGCGTTTCCATCTTCTTCACGCACGCCATTGTTGGCACTATGGAAGAGGATACTATGGGTGCAGTATTTCAGAACTACTCTATCACGTGGTCCCAGCCGTGGCGGGTTCTACTCTATTTACCCCTGACTTACGCCCTTGTCTATGCGGGGCTCTGGGTCTTCGGCTGGTTCATGCACACGGGCTATCATTTAATCAATACTGTATTCGGACACAGTCTGCTGATGGGCTCAAAGCTGCAAAACATCGTCGGGTGGGCCACCGATATTGTCCTCGGCCCAAAAACAGTCGTGGCGTGGTGCCTCGGATGTTACGCGGGCGGCTGGTGTCCACTGGATGTACCGGTGGCTGAGGCGTCTCTCGGAACATTTGAATATATCGGCGCATTCTTTGTGGCTGTCTCCCTGTTCCTGATAGTGGCAACGGTTGTCGCTTACGCCTCTTGCATAGAGGTTGTAGCACAGACGATTGCCGTGGTTATCTTCAGAAAGAAGACTGATGATGAAAACCTCCTGGAAAGAAAAGACGAAGAAGAACTGGAACTGGAAGAAGATGATTTTGAATGGAAGCCTGAAGACGAGTCTGAAGAAACTGATGAGGATGAATCAAAAGATTCAGAGGAAGAGGGTGACCAGACTTAACGTCTGACCGACTTCACAGATTATTTAACCTGCTTCAGAAAGGGGCTCCGGCCCCTTTCTTTTTTACTTGCTATCACCGCATATTTCAGAGGGAAAGTGATTGCTTGACTCACAGCCAAAATGAGGGGTAATTTGAAAGTTCGAAAAATGAAGGTAAAACGATCAGAACTGATAAAGCCATCTGGAAGACTTTCCGTCCGAGTAAAAAACGAAGATTTACCTCTGGCAGAATTGGAGATAGTATCGGGAGAGGTATCTGTTCGCCTGAAGATTCAACCGGTAAGATCAGATTTTAAGATTGACGGCACCGCTTCGGCACGCTTGCGGGAGATTTGCGACAGATGTCTTGTCCCTTACGAGATAAATGTTGAATCGGCATTTGAGTTGATGATTACGGAAAATGATTATCAATCGGACAGAACAGATGGGTTGAATACCTATCTTTTTCCACACAACCAGAACGAATTTGACTTCGGTCCAGCCATCCAGGACGCCTTAGTGCTCGAGCGTCCTATGAAAAAGATCTGCAAAGAAGATTGTAAAGGGTTATGTCCATCGTGCGGTATCAACTTGAACAGTAGTAAATGTGACTGTCAGGAAACTGAAATTGATGAACGGTGGTCTGTCCTCAAAACAATAGATTTTTCCAATATGGAGGATTGAAATGGCACTACCTAAAAGGAAACATTCAAAAGCACGCAGCAAAAAACGCCGGACTCACTGGAAGACGAAAAGTCCCACACTTCACACATGTCCCCAGTGCAATCAGCCTAAGATGCCGCACCGCGCCTGTCCAAACTGTGGCTATTACCGGGGTCGCCCGGTAGTCACTCCACCCTCAAGCTAAGGTACCCAGTGAGAATCATCGTTGACGCCATGGGAGGCGACTGTGCACCGCAGGCTGTGGTGGAAGGCGCCGTCATGTCGCTTAAGGAAAGCGACGGCGATCTCAATCTGATTCTCACAGGAAAAGAGACACAAATCAACAATGAGCTGGAAAACAGTAATCTGCGTAACGGAAAGATAACACTTTTCCCAACCACTGAAGTGGTGGACATGACTGACAAGCCGGCACAGGTTGTAAAATCGAAGCCCGACTCTTCGATTGTTGCTGGGATGCAGCTTCTAAAAGATGGGCGCGCGGATGCGTTCGTCAGTGCAGGAAGTACTGGTGCCATCCTGTCGACCGCACTCTTGTTGCTGGGAAGAATCGAGGGTGTGCACCGCCCCGCCCTTGGCGTCTACTTCCCTACCCCACAGCGGGGACTAATTCTTTGCGATGCGGGCGCAAATGTGGAAGTTAAACCGGTACATCTCTACCAGTTCGCTATCATGGCTTCAGAATACATGAAGCACGTACATGGTGTGACGGAACCGGTGGTAGGACTTCTGAATATCGGCGCTGAGGAGACCAAGGGCCAAGAGGTCTACCTGGAAGCCCACAAGATTCTAGATGAGAATCTCCCAACTTTCTGCGGCAACATAGAGAGCCGATATATGTTGGATGGCAATGTAGATGTTGTAGTCTGTGATGGATTTGTAGGCAATAATGTAGTGAAATTTGCCGAAGGATGGATCGGTCATGTGCACAGAGACGTTTCGGAAGAACTGAACAGGCGTGCAAAATCGGAAGAAGAGAAGGAACTATTCATGGACATCTTTTCCTCGGTCATGGCGAAATACGAATACGAAGAATATGGTGGCGTCCCCCTTCTCGGCGTGAACGGGGTATGTATTGTGTGTCACGGAGCCTCACCGGCGCGTGCCATCAAGAACGCTATCCTCACTGCTAAGAAATCGGTTCAAGAAGGGCTTGTCGAATCAATCAGAAAAGACATTTCTGCCACCGTATCCCTCTCAAACTCTACCGGTTAAGTCATCAATGAAACGATGAGATCTACTATTACAGCCGTCGCAAAGTATCTTCCTAAGCGCATACTGACTAATGCTGATTTGGAAAAAATGGTGGATACATCTGACGAGTGGATCGTCTCGAGGACAGGTATTTCTGAGCGGCGAATTGTCTCTGACGGCGAAGCTACGTCGGATATGTGCACTCGGGTTACCGAACAGCTCCTCAAGAAACGAGGAATATCTGCTGAAGAACTTGACGTCATTATCGTTGGAACCGTAACGCCGGATATGCCACTCCCTTCCACGGCGGCACTAATTCAGGATCGCATTGGCGCTAAAAATGCTTGGGGATTCGACCTTTCAGCGGCTTGTTCAGGATTTCTCTTTGCAATCGAGTCAGGATCCAAACTGGTCGAATCAGGAAAATATCAGAAAATAGTGGTAATCGGCGCTGACACCATGAGCTCCATTATCAACTATGAAGACCGGGAAACATGTGTTCTTTTTGGCGATGGTGCTGGTGGTGTTCTGCTTGAACCGTCCACTAACGACCGTGGAATTGTAGACTCTCTTCTTTACACTGATGGAGCAGGCGCCAATTTTTTAAAAATGCCTGCCGGTGGCAGTCAACATCCCGCCTCGCATGATACGGTCAATAAGCGGCTTCACTATGTAACACAGGAAGGGCGGGAAGTATTCAAATCTGCTGTCAGAGGTATGGCGGATGCCACCTCTGAACTGATGAACCGAAACGAGATCAAAGCTGAAAATATTCGGCTTTTCGTTCCCCACCAAGCAAACAAGCGGATAATCGATTCCTGTGCAGAGAGACTGGGGTTAGCCCCGGAGCAGGTGCTCATCAACATCAAACATTGTGCAAACACAACAGCGGGAACCATTCCCATAGCTCTCGCCGAGGCCGCTGAAACTGGAAGAATCTCAGCCGGAGATTACGTTGTGCTGGCAGCGTTTGGCGCCGGATATACCTGGGGAAGTATCCTGATAAAATGGGATAATTGCACATGAGCAAGACCTCCTTTCTCTTCCCAGGACAGGGCTCACAAAAAGTCGGCATGGGACTCGAACTTTTCGAACATTCTCAGCTCGGCAAGAGACGTTTTGAAGAAGCGAACGAAATTATGGGGACAGATATTGCATCTCTCTCATTCAGAGGACCGGAAGAGATATTGCGTCAGACAGAATTCACCCAGCCAGCTATCTACATCGTCAGCACTATTCTGTCAGAACTGATGCTGAAGGCTGGTTACTCCCTAAGTTTTGCGGCTGGACACAGCCTGGGGGAGTATTCAGCACTGGCGACTGCCGCTGCATTTTCTTTTACGGAAGGATTAAAGCTCGTCAAAATCAGGGGTAAAGCGATGCAAGAAGCCGGCATAACCAATCCCGGTGCCATGGCTGCAATCATCGGTCTGTCACCTGAGAATGTGGTCGAATTATGCCGCAAGATCGATATTGGCGTTGTTCAACCCGCTAATTTCAATTCTCCGAATCAGGTTGTAATTTCAGGCGCTGTGAGCGCTGTCAGTGATGCTATGAAGCTTGCCAGGGAAGCAGGCGCATTGAAAGTCGTAGAACTCAACGTAAGCGGTGCCTTTCATTCACCTCTTATGACACCGGCCAAGGAGATTATGCGCGAAACTTTGAGAGACGTAAGATTGACGGAACCGGTTTTCCCGGTCGTAATGAATGTCAGCGCAGAACCGGTGACCGATCCGGAGACTATTCGCCAGAACCTGATAGATCAGCTCGATCATCCAGTGCGATGGCTGGAGATTGTGAAGACACTCGTAAGTGCGGGATGTGACAGTTTTGTGGAGGTCGGTCCGGGTCGCGTCCTGCAGGGACTGAATCGTAATATCGATCGTGCCCTTAAGACAGCGGGAGTGCGGTCGCTTGCGGATATTACGGAGCCGGTCCATGCCTGAGAATGACAGCCGTGTAGCTTTCGTCACCGGAGCATCCAGAGGCATCGGTAAGGCAGTCGCTTACCTGTTCGGTAATCAGGATGTGAAAGTCGTTTGTGCCAGCCGGACCGCGGCCGATCTGGATAAAGTGGTCAATGAAATCACTGATGCTGGCGGCGAAGCACTGGCGACACCGCTGGATACATCCGATGCTTCAGCCTTCAGCACTGCCGTTAAACAGGCAGTTGAACATTTTGGCGCGATCCATATTCTTGTCAATAATGCCGGCATCACCCGTGACAAACTGATCCTGCGGATGAGTGAAACAGACTGGGATTCAGTCCTCGATGTAAATCTGAAGGGCTATTTCAACGGCATCAAAGCAGTTACACCTTTCATGATGAAGAATCGTTTTGGAAGAATCATCAACATAACCTCCTTAGTGGGGATTGCAGGCAATGCCGGTCAGTCCAACTACGCTGCGTCCAAAGCAGGAGCCATAGGCCTGACTAAATCAGCGGCAAAAGAACTTGCATCTCGGAACATAACAGTCAATGCTATTGCTCCGGGATACATTGAAACAGACATGACAGAACAACTGTCTGAAGACGTAAAGAACGAACTCATAAATCAAATCCCGTTACAGCGGATCGGAAGTCCCGATGATGTAGCTCAGTTAGTCAGCTTTATCGCCTCAGATGAAGCGGGATACATTACCGGGCAGACCATTTCTGTAAATGGTGGACTCTATATGTAAAGGAGGTAATGGATGTCCAATTTCGAAAAAGTCAAGGAAGTCATAATGGACAAGCTGGGGGTGGAGGAGAGCAAAATCACTTCTGAAGCTTCATTTGTGGATGATCTGGGTGCAGATTCTCTCGATACAGTAGAACTCGTGATGCAGCTGGAAGAGGAATTCGGCCTTGAGATCCCTGATGAGGAAGCCGAAAATCTCACCACAGTGCAATCAGTTGTAGACTATATCGACTCTCACGCTAATTAGCTAGAATGAAACGTCGGGTTGTCGTCACCGGCATGGGCGTAGTGTCTCCTGTCGGCGTGGGGACACGTCTTTTCTGGAAGTCCCTGACTTCCGGCAAGAGCGGTATCGATACTGTCACGAAATTCGACACCACTGACTTCCCGGTGAAGATTGGTGGTGAAGTCAAGAATTTCGAGAAGGAGGCGTATATTGATAAGAAGTTACTTAATCGCCTTGACGATTTTACTATCTTTGCCCTTGTAGCTGCCGATGAGGCTATCAAAGATGCCGGTCTCGAGGATGGTATCGAAAACATGGACAGGTTCGGGGCTGTCATCGGATCAGGTGTTGGCGGTCTCAAAACCCTGGAGACACAGATTGCCCGGCTCATCAGTCGCGGACCCCGGACTGTCTCGCCTTTCTTCGTGCCGATGCATATTGCGGATATCGCACC
>JASLRT010000023.1 GCA_030743815.1 Candidatus Neomarinimicrobiota bacterium
ATTCGAATCAGTGCCACGGGAATACTTTCATCACGTTTACCCCTCCGCACACGAACAGCACGGGTAAATTCCAGCACAATGGTTCCCAGTACAAAAAAGCTGAGAAAAATGGCGACCAGCGGATACGGCGACCGAACTCCCAGCAGAAACACGCTGAACAGTGCCACAAGCCCTGCCAGAACAGGTATTGAAAAATTCCTGATCAGACTTTCTTTTGAGGTTCTTTTCCAGGCCAGAAGAGGACCCACACCCATGAGGAGTAGCAGGAAAAGACCGATGGGTACAGCTACCTGATTAAAGAAAGGTGCTCCTACCGTGATCTGAGAACCTGTGACAGCTTCCGAAATGATAGGGAAAAGGGTTCCCCACAGTACAGCAAAACAGATACTCACAAAGACAACATTGTTGAAAAGGAAACCGCTCTCCCGTGACAGGAAGGAATCCAAATGAGTTTCTGACCGCAGATCCTTCATCCGGGTAATAAGAAGCGAAACGGTAACGACGATGATGAACAGCACAAAACCGAGGAACATGGGACCGAGAGAAGACTGGGTGAACGAGTGAACGGAGGAAACAATTCCGCTGCGGGTGAGAAATGTACCGAAAATACAGAGCACAAAAGTTCCAATAATCAGCACCATATTCCAGACGCGGAGCATCTTCTTTTTCTCCTGGATGATAATGCTGTGAACAAATGCTGTTCCCGTGAGCCACGGCATGAACGATGCGTTTTCCACTGGATCCCAAGCCCAGTATCCGCCCCAACCAAGCTCAATATATGCCCACCATCCGCCGAGGATGATACCGCATCCGAGAGCGAGCCATGTGAAGAGTGTCCAGCGTCGTATGCTCCGAACCCACATAACGTCAAGTCTCCTGGAGATGAGGGCCGCAATGGCGAAGGCGAAAGGGACAGAGAATCCGACGTAGCCCAGATAGAGCATAGGCGGATGGATAACCATGGTAGGATTCTGCAACAGAGGGTTCAGTCCCAGACCATCCTGAACCACAAAATCCGCTTGCACCGGTCTGAAGGGGTTTTCAACAAAATTGACCAGAAAAAGAAAGAAGAGTTGAATTACCGTCAATGTTATAATCACATATGGCATCAAATCGTGATAACTGGAGCGATTCTGGATCACAACTATTACTGAATAGATGGAGAGGATAAACAGCCAGAAGAGAAGTGAACCGGACTGGCCGGCCCAGAGGGCACTCAATTTATATAGAACCGGGGTCGCCTGACTTGTATACTTGGCTACGTAGTCGACATCAAAGTTTCCCTGAAGAAGGTTTGTAATCAGCGTAACAGTGGCGAGAAGCACCAGAAAGGAGACTCCCAGGGAAGCTCTCTGCCCTACCTGGAACAGCCGGTAATCACCTCCGCGAACATAAAAAAAGAGAGCAACCAGAGTGAGGACGGCAAGTCCGAGGGAGAGGTTCAACAGGGTAGCGCCGTAAACAGGCATGAGGAGTATTCCTTGTGTACCTGAACCCTTAGCTGGATTCCTGAGTCTCTCTTAAGTCGCCCTCATAGCGGGAGGCGCATTTGGTCATCAGGTTATCGGCCTGAAATTCACCATCAATATAGTAACCTTCAACAATTACTTCAGCACCATCACCGAACATATCTGGCACAATTTTGTGATACCTCACCGGCAACATTTCTGTCTCTTGCTTCAGCACGAAGCTGAGATCGAGCTGATCGCTTTCGCTCCTGAGGATTGATCCTTCTTCCACATTCCCACCCAGGCGGAACCGCTTCGACGGTCTCTTAGAGGCGGCGTCTTTCAACTCAACGATAGTCACATAAGGTAGCTCATTGCCCTCAAATCCCATCACCACCCATATGACCAGAATAATAGCGATGGCACCTATGACGACACCGAATTTTTTACTGTTCATACCTTGTTTTCTCTCATTTCAAAGGACAGGTGATTCCTGCCAGTCCCCAAAAACGTTCTTCATACATGCAACGATTTCACCAACTGTAGCACCTGATTTTGCCGCATCCACGATGGGCTGAACCAGGTTCAAGTTCCCAGACGCAGCCTGTTCAACCTTCTTCAAAGATTTTTCAGCGGCGACATCATCTCTGGTCTTTCTAAACGCTTTAAGTTTTTTTATCTGAGATTGTTCCACTGCCGGGCCTATTTGCAAGACAGGAATTTCGATTTCTTCATCCTCTTTGACAAACCTATTTACACCCACGACCACCCTTTTATTCTCATTTACCTCTTTCTCGTATTCGAAAGAAGCCCTGGCGATTTCTCTCTGGAAATATCCTTCCTCGACAGCTCGGATCACGCCTCCCATCTTCTTCACCGTTTCGAAGTATTCTTCCGCCTTGGCCTCAAGCTTATCAGTCAGCGATTCAAGGTACCACGATCCGCCAAGTGGATCGGCCACATTCGCCACCCCTGTCTCATACGCGATCACCTGCTGCGTTCTGAGGGCGATCTCAGCCGCCTTTTGTGTCGGCAGTGCCAGTGTCTCATCCATGGAATTGGTATGCAGGGACTGCGTTCCACCGAGTACGCCGGCAAGAGCCTGAAATGCTGTGCGGGCGATATTGATTTCGGGCTGTTGCGCCGTGAGGCTACATCCAGCGGTCTGAGTGTGAAAGCGGAGTTTCCACGTCCGCTCTTCCTTTGCCTTGTAGCGCTCCTTAATATGTCTTGCCCAGATACGCCGTGCAGCCCGGAACTTGGCAATCTCCTCAAAGAAATCGAGATGAGAATTGAAGAAAAATGAGAGACGCGGCGCAAAATCGTCAATATCTATACCCCGTTCCATAGCGTGATCCACATAACAGAATCCGTCAAGGAGCGTAAAAGCGAGTTCCTGGGCAGCAGTGGAACCGGCCTCGCGAATGTGATACCCGCTGACTGAAATAGTGTTGAACTTCGGCATCTTGGACGTGCAGAACTCGATAATATCAGTAATGACCCGCATATGTGGTTTAGGCGGAAAGATCCACTCCTTTTGGGCAATAAATTCCTTCAGGATATCGTTCTGCAGGGTACCCTGAAGTTTGTCTATGGCGACACCCTGTCTTTCTGCAGTAGCGATATAAAAGGCAAGCAAAATAATTGCCGGACCGTTAATTGTCTGCGAGACACTGACTGCTCCCAGGTCGATCCCGTCAAATAGAACTTCCATATCTGCCAGGGAACTGACCGCCACACCGCACTTTCCTACCTCTCCGGCGGCCAGCTGATCGTCGGCATCATAACCCATAAGTGTCGGCATATCGTAAGCTACGGAGAGACCCGTTTGCCCCTGATCCAACAGAAACTTGTAGCGTTCGTTGGTTTCTTCGGGCGTACCGAAACCCGAAAACTGCCGCATGGTCCACAGTTTGCCACGATACATATTGGCATGGATACCGCGGGTATAAGGGTACTGTCCCGGAAAACCGAGCTTATCCAAATAGTCACTATCCGGGAATTCCGGATAGTAGAGCGGATCGATCTCCTCTCCACTCACCGTGTCGAAGCTGTAGTCTCTCCCTTCACCGGCACTTGCTTCAGCTTCCCACTCGGCCCGTCGCTTTTCGAAAAAGTCAGCCTTCTTGTTAACCACCAGCCTCTCCATTCACAGGGGGCGGCGCTTCTTTGCGACGCCTTGCCGCCAGTATCCCTTCAACGATCATCCACCCTATGAGCACTGTCAGAATAGTATTGATAAGAAAAAGTACGTTGTTCTGGCCATAGAAATCTACTGTCTTCAGCATGAGAGATGAAAGGGTCGCCACCATCACAAGAACCATGGGGATAAAAAGAGCACTGATAGATTTCTTGCGCTGCCAGAAGTAGAGGGTGACCACCATGAGCGTCAAGGCGGCCAGCATCTGATTACTGGCGCCAAAGATAGGCCAGAGAACCCATCCTGCCTGCTTCACACTTCCGCTGGCGGGATCAGTGATATTCCACAGCGCAAGCCACGCTCCAGGAAGAACAGCCACCGCTGTCGCCAGATACCTGTTGGTGAGGGACTTGATTTTGAGGGCTATTCCAAGTTCACTCAAGACAAAACGTTGGATCCTCGTGGCCGTGTCGAGGGTAGTTGCCGCAAACGAAATAACCAGAACCGCCATGAGTGTCTTAGCCAGTGCTGACGGCAAGCCAATCTGCTCCAGGAGCGCTCCGCCGCCTAAAACAAATGCCGCCGCCTTATTGCCGCTGGCGTGGGCCCACGTATCGTAATAGACCGCCCAGGAAAGATTATCCACATGACCAATAGAGGGAAGTTCACAGGATGCTACGAGCGTTATGCCGGCAACCGCCGCTACCGTGGATGCCAGTGCAAGAGATCCCTCCCCAAGCATGCCGCCATAGCCGATAATTCGGGTGTCTCTCATTTCGTTCGCCTGTTTGGATGTAGTACCCGAAGCTACCAAACCGTGAAAGCCGCTGATGGCGCCACAGGCTATAGTAACAAAAAGGAGTGGGATCATGGGTGGCGCACCGGGATCTACTGCTGTACGGATGGCGGGTGCATCTATGGCCGGCTGAGCAATAAAAATACCAAGATAAAGAAGACCGAGTCCTACGAACAGCTGATGACTGTTAATGTAATCCCGCGGCTGCAGCAGAAACCAGACCGGCAACAGGCTCGCTATTGATGAATAGATAAAAAGCAACACCACCCAGATAGTGGTAGCATCCTGTTTCGTCATCCCCAGTGATTCGAAACTGAGAGGCATGTGGGTACCAGCCCAGACAAAAAAGTATAGCAAAGCCAGTGCAATAAGGGAAGGAGCCAGCGCCATTGTATTCTTCCTGTAGATTAACCAGCCGACGGCTATCGCCAGGATGATTTCGATATTAATGGGAAGGACAGCTGTAGGCACCGCCACGAAGAGGTCTGCGATGGCCATGGCAAAGACGGCAAGAACAAGCCACACCAGCATGAGGATGAAAATAAGGAACATGATGCGGGCACGATCGCTGATAACCTTACTGCTGATATCGGCAATACTTCTTCCCTTCTCACGAACGCTGACTACCAGAGCCCCGAAGTCGTGTACAGCGCCCATAAAAACAGTGCCGATTACAATCCAGAGGAAAGCTGGAAGCCAGCCCCAGTAGGCCGCAACGCACGGTCCTATGATGGGCGCCGCACCGGCAATTGAAGTGAAATGGTGCCCAAACAGAATGTGTCGTTTCGTGGGGACATAATCGAGATCATCGCGAAGCTCATGGGCCGGCATTTTGCGCAATTCATTGTACGCGTATATTCTGGTGCCTATGTAACGGGAGTAGAAACGATAGCCGAGAAGGAATATTACAATTCCGACAATAGCCAGATAAGCCGAATTCACTGTGAAAATGCGTTAAGTGGCGAGTACCTTTCTGGCGCTCTGGATGCGGCTGACGGTTCCGGCAATCTGTCGGGCGCTAAGGCCGAGATTGTCCAGAAGCACTCTCCGGCTGCCGTGATCCACAAATTCATCGGCAATCCCCAGCTGTTGCGTCGTCCCTCTGTAGCCGTGTTCGTTAAGCCACGAGAGGATCACAGAACCAAATCCTCCGGCAAGGCTCCCCTCTTCTATAGTCAAGACGGCAGGAAACCTATTACTGATATTTCTCAACATTGCTTCATCTATCGGCTTCACAAATCTTGCATTTACAATATGCGGACTGATGCCCTCGGCTCTTATAGCGGAAATCGCCTTCAGCGTTTCATCCACCATACTTCCCACTGCCAGAATTGCAACATCCTTACCTTCCGCCAAAACTTCCCAGGAACCGATTTCGACCGCTTTTGGCTGCGCATCCTCATCAAAGCTCAGACTTGAGGTCTTCGGATAGCGAACGGAGAAAGGGCCTTCGTAGTGATTGAGTCCCGTATACAGGAGGTCCCTCAACTCATTACCGTCTTTGGGTGCTGTAATTGCCATGCCGGGAATCATTTGCAGAAAAGAAAAATCGAATACACCATGATGAGTTGGGCCGTCCGGACCGACAACGCCACCGCGATCAAGGGCAAAGACCACGTGCAGATTCTGAAGAGCAACATCGTGGATTATCATATCGAAACTTCGCTGAAGAAAGGTGGAATAGATGGCTACCACAGGTTTCAGACCGGATATCGCTAATCCTCCGGCGAAGGTTACCGCATGTTCTTCAGCGATTCCACAGTCGAAAAAACGTTCGGGATATCTCTCTGCGAACTCTACAAGGCCGGTCCCCTCGCGCATGGCAGCGACCACGCAGGCGATATCTTCATCTTCAGCTGCCAGCTGACAGGTGATCTTGCCGAAAGCGTCACTGTATCCCACCGCCAGATCATCTCCCTTCTTCCCGTCCGCGCGTCCAGATAGACTATAGTACTTGAGAGGATCTTCCTCAGCATGATCCCTGCCGACCCCTTTTTTCGTCAGAACATGGACAACAGCAGGTTGATTGAAATTCTTAAGGTTCGCAAAAGTCTCGATCATTTCATTCACGTCGTGTCCGTCGATGGGACCAAAATATCGTATGCCCAGTTCCTCAAAGATCATACCGGGAACGAGAAAATTCTTAAGTCCTTCCTGCAAGCTGTGGAGGAATCGTCTGACCGCGCCGGAGATCTTTGGTAACTTACCCGTCAGTTTCCATATCTCGTCCCGGACGCGATTGTAGATTGGGTTGGTGACGATCTTTGTCAGATAGTGTGAGAGGGCACCCACCGTGGGTGAAATGGACATGCGGTTATCATTTAGTACTATCAATAACTGACTTTTCAGGACGCCGGCATTATTTAGCCCTTCGTAAGCGAGACCGCCTGTCAGGGCGCCGTCACCAATAATGGTAACAATCTTATGTTTCTTTCCCTTCAGGTCTCTTGCTTTGGCGAGCCCGACAGCGGCAGAAATCGAAGTGCTGGCGTGACCAGTACCGAAGACATCATATTCGCTCTCCTCCCGGCTGCAGTAACCGCTGATACCGCCGTCCTGACGCAAGGTAGGAAACTCATCGCGGCGACCGGTGAGAATCTTGTGAGCATAGCACTGGTGGCTGACATCCCAAATGAGTTGATCTGTGGGTGTATCGAATGCCCTGTGAAGAGCCACCGTTAAATCGACCACTCCAAGAGGTGAGGCGAAATGTCCCCCTTTTTCTTCCACTACATCGATAATATATGTGCGCAACTCATTACAAACCGCATCGAGCTCTTTTTGGGAGAGCTTTCTTAGATCGTCAGGCGAGTCAATCTTGTGAAGGTGTTTAAAACTATTCTGCAAGAACCGTCTCCTCGGCTAATGACACGAAATATTCATGGACAGTGGTGTTGTCTGACAACTCGGGATGAAATGAACTTGCCAGATGGTGACCCTGCCGCACAAACACCGGCTCACCATCAATAGAGGCGAGTACACTCACATCTTTACCTACTGACTTGATCCGTGGTGCCCGGATAAAGACGCCCGCCATCCGGGAGATAGACCCATTTGTAGAGATCTCCAGCGAGCGGATAAATGAATCGACCTGTCGGCCGTAGGCGTTGCGCACCACTTCAATATCGATAAGGTTCAGAGGGCGCACTTGTAGATCCTCCACTTGTGAAGCCATTATGATCATTCCGGCACAAGTACCGAGGAGAGGGTATCGTTCAGCAAAATCTAGCAGTGGTTCCCGAATACCGATATAGTCCATAAGCTTGGTTATAGTAGTGGACTCACCCCCCGGAATGATGACACCATCGCATCCATCAAGGTCGGCGGGGAGACGGACAATCCGCGTATAGACATTGAGCCGCGACAGGACAGCTTCATGTCTGGCAAAAGCGCCCTGCAAGCCGAGGATACCGATTGTGATCACTACCAGCCTCTTTCCTGCAGTCTCTGCTCCTGCGGAATTTCGGCAATATCAAGACCTTTCATCGCCTTCTTCAGACCGTAAGACACCTCAGCCAACTTTTCAGGATTGGCATAATAGGTCACCGCGGCGACGATGGCGGCAGCTCTTACCGGTGGATCCTCAGACTTAAATATGCCGGAACCGACGAAAACGCTTTCGGCGCCCAGCTGCATCATAAGTGACGCATCAGCCGGCGTAGCTATACCGCCGGCAGCAAAGTTAGGAACAGGTAGTTTGCCCAGTTTAGCCACCTGTTTTACGAGACTGTAAGGGGCTCCCAGTTCCTTGGCTTGCGCCATCATCTCTTCCTCTCCGAACACGGTCAATTTCCTTATGTCGCCCTGCACCTTGCGCATGTGGCGCACAGCCTCCACAATATTGCCACTGCCGGCTTCACCCTTGGTGCGGATCATGGCTGCGCCTTCCCCGATTCGCCGCAGCGCTTCACCAAGATCACGACAGCCGCAGACAAAAGGAATCTTGAAAGCGTGCTTATCGATGTGGTTGTGCTCATCCGCCGGCGTCAGAACTTCACTCTCATCTACAAAATCGACACCGATAGATTCAAGAATCTGCGCCTCGGCAAAATGACCGATACGGCACTTGGCCATGACGGGAATTGAGACTGCCTCCTGGATATCCTTGATCATCTGAGGATCTGACATGCGGGCAATACCGCCGTCTTCGCGGATATCTGCCGGAATGCGTTCAAGAGCCATTACGGCCGCAGCCCCTGCATCTTCGGCTATCTTAGCATCCTCCACGTTGGTCACATCCATGATGACGGCGCCTTTCAGCATCTCGGCAAGACCGACCTTTACTTCAAATGAACCCTTTTCCATTCTAACACACCTCCTCTAATTCGGTGATAAACTGTTCAATTCTTGCTTTTACCTCTTCAATGAGATAGTCCGGTGTTGAGGCGCCGGCGGAGATGCCTACATGAGCAACATCCCGAAACCATAACTCGTCCAGCTCATCGGCTGAATTGACCTGATATGTAACTGGATTAACCTGACTGGACAGCAGTGCGAGACGTTTCGAATTCGCGCTGGTGAATGAACCGATAATAATTATTGCGTCACTCTCTTTTGCTAATTCTATAATCTGTTCCTGGTTCCGCTTGGTGGGGAAACAGATAGTATTCACAAATCGTAGATCGAAGACTTTCGTCATCAGGATATTGATAATGGCTTGCACATTTTCAATTGACTGTGTCGATTGACTTACCACGCCGGCCCTCTTCATCTTACGCAATCTTTTAGCTTCATCCGCTGTGGCCACCACAACAGCATTCTCAACCTGACTGGCAATCCCCACTACCTCATCGTGCCCGTGATCACCGATGATAATAACAGGCCTGTCTTCCTGCGTAAGTTTTTTTACCTCGTGATGAATCTCTTTTACCAGCGGACAGGTAGCATCGATGATGTTCAAGTTTTTCTTCTCAGCTTTACTCCATACTTCGGTCTCTGTTCCGTGGGCACGGAAAAGGACAGGTTTTTCGCTGGGAATTGCGGACATAGTATCTACTACCCTGGCTCCCGCCTGTCCCAGATCGTGAACAACATGTTCGTTATGGACGATATGTCCTAGCATATAGACCTCTCCATGTTCATGCGCGGTCTCGTACGCCAGATTCACCGCATCTCTGACGCCAAAGCAGTATCCGGCATCTTTTGCCACGCTGATTTTCACCGGATCATTCCTCAAGATTCAGCTGGATCTTGATCTCCGTCAGGATCTTTGAAACGACAAGGCTGGTAGCCTCCTCAATGGGCTGTTCCAACAAGACTCCAGCGGCGAAGGCGTGACCTCCTCCACCGAGGCACCTCGCCAGTTCATCTATTCTCACCCGGCCTTTGGAGCGGAAGTTCACGCGTGATTGGCCTCCCGGTTTCTCATGTACCATCGCAGCTACTTCAACTCCTTTGATAGAACGCACAAGATCGGTAAAACCGCCTACATGCTCATCTTTGGCTCCCGCCTCTTCCATCATCTCCTTCGTCACGGTAAACCACGCTAGAGTACCATCCCCCTCAACCTCAACCGTATCCAGTGCCAGCGCCATCAGGCGTATTCTTTCAACCGGTGTTGATTCGTAAACCTGTTCATAAACGTCGTAAGGCCTTACGCCGCTTCTTATCAGTTCGCTGGCCATCTCGTGAGCTTCAGCGGATGTATTGTTGAACCTGAACGACCCTGTATCCGTAAGGATTGCAACATATAGACTCTTAGCAATCTCTGGCTCGAGAGCTGGCCTAGAACCGTTCTTACCGTTCGCATATTTTATGTACTCATAAACGAGAAAACCTGTGGCACAGGCAGAAATGTCGTGAACGGAGTAGGTAAATCCGTTGGGAGAAGGATGAGGATGATGGTCAATGGACAATGCGGGAAGACATGCCTTCTGAAAATCATGTCCCAGCCGGCCGAGCCTTTTGTAGTCACCGATATCGAATGCTATGGCCAGATCCGCACTCTTTACCCAATCAAAGTGCATCTGGCGATCATATTCCTCAAAAGTTCCAAACTCGGTTAAAAAGTGCATATCACCCGGTAGTGGCGTAGGGTTGAAAATTCTGCACTCTTTGCCACGTTTTTCCAGAAACCTGGCCATGGCGAGTTGGGAGCCAAGACCATCGCCATCAGGACTGATGTGCGTCGAAAACACGATCCGATCTGAATCATCAATAAGCTGGTGCACCGACGCCCACCGCTTTTCCAGTTTTGAGTCAATCATCGTCGCTTCTCTCTTATGAGGAAATCATATCCTACTCAGTCAGGAAATTTACGCTGGCATGTCCGCAACTCAAAATGCTATTCGGGCAACTCCCGACGGAAGCCAGGTCTTTGAGTTGAAGGATAGATATACCTGACGAGTCCGACACCTGATCCAGAAAGTACGTTGCAACACACCAATTCAGGTTCGAGTAAACTGTTTCCCGCTCAGTTGTGTCACCGCCCCTTTCAGCTCCAAACCGAGTAGGATAGTGAGTACTGTTGAAGGATCGAGTTCGGTCTGTGCCACAATATCGTCCACATACTTGGGATCACCCGAGAGAACCGAGTAGACGGCCATTTCCGGCTCGGTCATTTCAAGCTTAAGTTCGCGCTGGACTGGTCTGGCGGGTGTATGGAGCCGCGGGTTAAGAATTTCGAGTATATGCTGGGAGTCCCGGACAGGGATGGCGCCGTTGCGGATGAGTCTGTTACAGCCAACACTTTTGGAATCCGTCACCCTTCCCGGCACCGCGAAGACATCACGGTTCTGATCTACGGCATTGAGGGCGGTGAGAATAGCACCGCTGCGGTGACCCGCCTCCACTACGACGATTGCGTGACTGAGACCACTTATGATCCGGTTGCGGCGTGGAAAGTTGCCGGCATCGGGCTTTGTGCCGAATGGAAACTCAGAAATTACTGCACCGTTATTTTCCACCTGGTCAACTATCTTGCGGTTCGCCGCCGGATAGACAATATCGAGACCGTTACCGAGAACAGCAATAGTCCGGCCACCCACCACCAAGGCACCTCTGTGAGCCACAGTGTCGATCCCTTTTGCAAAACCACTCACCACGGTCAATCCGGAAGAAGCCATGCCGCGAGCCAGTTCCTGAGCTATCTGCCTGCCGTAAGCTGACGGCATCCGTGTACCCACAATTGCAACAGCATCGCGATCAGCTTCGGCAAACGACCCGCGAACGAAAAGGAGCACTGGCGGATCGTAAATCCTCTTCAGATAGTCGGGATAAGCCTCGTCACGGAATGAAATTATGGTACATCCTTCGGCCTCACTTTTCTCCAGCTGTACATCCGCAAATCCAGCCGGTTTGTAGCGTGAGATAGTCTGCGCCAGTTTGAGGTCAATACCTTCCAGACGACTCATCTCCGCAACGGAAGCTTCCAGTACAGCTTCAGAACTCCCCAACCGGGTTACAAGCGTGCGGATACGCGCCGGCCCGAGACCGTGAATCTGGGTCAGTTCCAGAAGAGCACTGATTTCAGCTGTCTGCATGGAGAATCGTAGTTAGTTCTTGCACCAGTTCACCTAATCCTGCACCGGTCACGCTACTGACAGCAACGGCTTTTTCCCCCGCAAATGATGAAGGAAGATCGATACTCTGCGGCAAAAGATCGCGCTTGGTGAACACAATCAATCTCGGACGTTGAAGGAGTACTTCATTGTGATTTTTCAGTTCTTTCATCAGTGTAGCGAAGGTCACTTCAGGATTGTCATCGTTTGCTTCAATTAGAAGCGACAGTACAGACGTTCTCTCGATATGCTTTAGAAACTTGATCCCCATCCCCTTGCCTCGACTGGCACCTTCGATGAGACCGGGGATATCCACCATCACAAACGATTGGAAGTCGCCATACTTAACGATACCGAGATGAGGTTCGAGAGTGGTGAAGGGATAATCAGCGATCTTGGGCCGGGCGGCGGAAAGTTTTGAGAGAAGGGTTGACTTGCCGGCATTGGGAAGTCCGATAAGGCCAACATCCGCCAGTACTTTCAGTTCCACTTCATAGACAAATTCTTCTCCCGGTTGACCCGGCTCGGCAATCCTCGGCGTCTGTCGCGTTGCGGTTGCAAAGAGGGCGTTGCCCCTGCCGCCCTTACCACCTCGCGCTCCTACAAACTGTTCTTCCGCTTCTGTCAGATCAGCAGCGACCGTCTTACAGTAATCCCGCCGCAGAACAGTCCCGGGTGGAACGGGGATGATGACATTTTTACCATCGCGGCCGGTCTTGCGTGCACCGGAACCGTCACGACCGTTATCGGCGCGGTATGACTTGCGATACTTTACATCCTGCAAGGTGTGCAGCTGCGGATCCACCTCAAAGAAGATACTGCCGCCGCGGCCGCCATTTCCTCCATCAGGTCCCCCCTTCGGTATGAACTTCTCACGCCGAAAGCTGACGCATCCATTTCCGCCGTGACCGGCAGACACCTTGATCTTTGCATAGTCGACAAACATTGGTCGTGCGAAATTTATATAACAAACCGGTGGGACGCACCTGGAATAGATCCTCTGGTAGTTGACGTGCAGAGATCACGTAGATAAAAAAGGGGCACTCTTTCTCCCTTTTCCAAAAGATAACTATGCAGATACTAACTCAGACTGCCTGGTAAGTCTGCCACCTGTTCTCGAGATCGGGATCCTGTATTGTCTCCATCAGATAGGCGGAGAATTTCTCTCCCGTAGCACCTGTGTCCCGGCCAGTCATGACGAGTTTCTTCTCGAACTGACCGCAAATATCCAGGGCCATCTCCAGCTTTTGCGCGCGGTCAAGATAACCGATATGCTGCATAAGCATGGCACCGGCCCGAATCATGCTACTGGGATCGGCGTATTTAGCGCGTTCTTCATCCACCATTCTCGGCGCGGAGCCGTGAATCGCCTCAAACATAGAATACTTCCGACCAATGTTGGCAGCCCCGGCAGTACCGACACCGCCCTGGAATTCAGCCGCTTCATCAGTGAGGATATCGCCGTAGAGATTCGGCAAAGCCATGACACGGAACTGAGTCCGCCGCTTGGGATCTACCAACTTAGCCGTCATAATATCTATATACCAGTCGTCTACCTCCACATCGGGGTACTCCTTGGCAATCTCATAGCCGATCTTAAGAAATTTGCCGTCTGTCGTTTTTACAACATTGGCCTTAGTCACAAGCGTCAGCTTATTGATACCGTTCTTGCTGGCGTAGTCAAAGGCCAACCGGATGAGGCGCTCTGACCCCTGCGTGGTGGCAACAGTGAAATCGATTGCCATGTCATCCGTAACTTCTATCCCATCGTCGCCGAGAGCGTAGGCCCCTTCAGTATTTTCCCTGAAAAACATCCAGTCGATTCCTTCAGAAGGGACACGAACGGGACGGACGTTTGCGAAGAGATCAAGCTCTTTTCTCATCGCTACGTTGGCGCTCTCGATGTTGGGCCATGGATCACCCTTCCTTGGCGTGGTAGTAGGTCCCTTCAGCGTCACGTGACATTTCTTTATCTCTTCCAGAACGTCATCCGGAATTGGTTTTTCCACTTCTGCACGATATTCAATTGTAAGACCCTCGATATCCCTGAATTCCACCTTGCCCGATTTCTGCTCTTCCGCCAATAGGAATTTGAGGATACGCCGCGCCTCTTCAGCAATATACGGGCCGATGCCGTCACCACCAATAATTCCGATAATGATAGGTTTGAGCGCGGCGTAGTCGGTCTCTTCTTCTCCCGCCTTCATCTTCTCGATGCGGACCAACTGTTGCTCCAGTACTCGACCAAAATGCTCCTTCGCCTGCTCAACTGCTGGGTTACTCATGATTCCCCCTGTTAGATTTAGGAAGACTTACAAACTACACGGTAAACAGTTAACTCCAGTCAGAAACGCCGTTGCTACCGTGCTCAGATAGAATGATGAAATAATTACCTGTCATCACTCCTTTTTATCCTTCTTGGTTGACGTCTTATTATTCGTTTCCAACTGTGGTGACTCCTCCTTTTTACCATCGGTCTTAGGCTTAACCTTATTCTGACTGTTGCCCCCTGAGGTGTTACGGTTCTTGTAATCAGTAATGTAAAATCCGGAACCTTTAAAGATCAGACCAGCCCCACCGCCTATCAGCCGCTTTAAGGTACCCGCACAAACAGGACAATGTGCAAGAGGGTCTTCAGTCATAGTCTGAAGGTGCTCAAACTCATGTCCACAATCACTACATCTGTAATCGTATGTTGGCATTAGCTTTTCTGTATTCCGAACTTCACAAATTCCGGCTAAGAATTTACAAATACTATACTTTACAGGGAGCCATTATTATGGCTCAAAGAATTCCTTTATTCTTGAAAACAGTTTAAAGCAATCTTTCCTGTTCATTTACCGAATTTTTCGTGGAGTCGTTCAACGACAGCTGGTGGAACATAGCTGTCGATATCCGCCCCGAGTTCTGCTGCTTCACGGATGACTGTTGAACTTAGATGCGTATATTTAGCATCCGTCATCAGGAATACCGTATTGACATCTCTGTTCAGATGTCGGTTTACCCAAGCAAGCTGAAATTCGAATTCGATGTCACTCACGAACCTGAGTCCCCTGATAAGTGCACAGGCCCCTTTTTCGCGGGCAAAGTCAACGATAAGTCCGTCATACGATGTAACTTCAACATTCTCATAGTCAACTGAACAGGTACGGATCATTTCGAGCCTCTCATCAAGACCAAACAGTGGTTCCTTGTCTCTATGGGTGGCTATCGTTATAATGAGATGATCAAACAGATGAACGGCTCGGTCGACGACATCCAGATGACCGTAGGTAATAGGATCGAACGATCCGGGATAGATGGCTATTTTCTTATTCACGGCACATTCCGGAAAAGGGAAATCTGTGTATCGCCATAATATCTGACGTCAGCTTCATCGCTCTGCCACTCCTCACGCCGGGCCGACTCAACGATCAGGACACCTTCTTCTCCAAGGCGTCTACACGCCAGGTTCACAAGCAGATCAAGATTAACCATCCCATATGGAGGATCAGCAAAAATGAGGTCAAACTCTTCCTTACAGCTGCGGAGATAGCGGAAAACATCACTGTACAGGATAGTGATCTTATGGCTGTCAAAGAGAAGCCTATTCTTCTCGATCACTCCCACAACCTTCGCGTTCAATTCAACAAATGTTACTGATGCAGCCCCCCGGCTGAGCGCTTCGAAACCGAGCGATCCTGACCCCGCATACAAATCGAGGGCTTTTTCCCCTACCACTGTCTGCAAGATGTCAAAGATACTCTTCCGTACCCTCGCTTGCGTCGGGCGGACATCGTCAGCTCCACCCACTTTGAGACGAACCCCCTTCAGACTGCCTGCAAGGATAGCTGTTCTAGTCATTGTCAGCTTTCGGCCTGGCCAGGAATTCGTGTGGCGTATATTCCGTCACTTCAGATCGCACCGTAGTTTTCATTACAAAATACCACCATATTAGCGCACCCACGATAACAGCAAGCACAACCGCACCGAGTTCCTGTACGAGGAACGATTTCTTCATCTTCTTCTGTTTCGTTTTCTTCTGTTTCGTTGCCGCTTCTTTTTCCTCTGTCACCCGATTCTCCTTCTCTTCCACTAATTCAGGCACCGGAATATCCTCCTGAAATCCTCTATTTCCAAAAAGATTGATGTCTGGCATCAGCCCGCTCTCCTCTGAATAAGACCCAGCAACTCCACAAATGGAGAACCTTTCCTGCGTGAGGATCCCATTCCAGATATATCTGTTCGCGGAAAAGGGTCGATAACATCTGTTACCCCGTCACCGGCTTCATTACCTTTAAGAGCACTAAAACGTGGCTTTGTAAACTCACCTGTGAGGACAATCCGCAGATTCGGAGATTTATCAGAATCATTAAGATAGCTGTTCCACTCTTCAATACATCTGTCGGCGAAATCTGCGTCTCCCTGCAGAGACACACCTTTTACCTTTCCCGACCGGACGTTCAGCACCCCAAAACTTCTTAATCTTCCCCGATCAATGAATTGTGCATCCAAGATTGTTTCTCGCGCAACCGCGACTATCGCCTTCGAATGTCTCCCGTCATCAGAAGCTTTCACTGTTCGGTAAACGGAAAGAGAAGTGGACTCAAGCCACGAAGGGACATAACCTATACTATCGATAGAGGATCTAACACTTTCGACGAGGTTTTCAGTGGTAGTACAGGCGACAGTCAGTTCTTCTCCCTCGTCACCATTTGGGACAGCTTGAAAGAAAACCGCCGATTCATTCCAGAGAGTCCCCCATCTCTGGGCAAGGATCCACCTGAGATAAGACTCTTTTGTCGCCTCATCAAGGACCGCATCGCTCTTTAACAGGGTACAGTCGATCCATTCCGGATCCAGTGAAACAAACACTTCCCTGTCAGGTTTCTCAAGTGTGTCGGCAACTTGTTCAAATACATCATGAAGTAGTCCTCGAAGGCCGGGTGAACCCAGTTCAGGAGGGGAAAGTTCAGACGGGAGGGGTAGACTGTCTATACAGTTAATCTTAAAACTGTGGCCACCGATATCAGCCTGGGTGTACCGCAACCAGCCACCTTTAATACAGACAGCTAGCACAGCTTTTTAGAACCTGTCCCAGCTTTTATCTCCGTCTTCAATCTTTCCATGAGAGTTGGATTTGAACGAAAATACCAGGTATCTTTGTTCTTTGTAAGTTTCAGTTATTGGACTCTGCACTGTCAGCATGTCATCTTCAGAGATCGTAATGATGTAAGGTTTCTCTGTCAAAGAGCAGAAAAACATAGTGGAATCCGGCATGTAGGAATCGTAATAGCTGACAACTTCCACGTGGCTTGAGAGATTCGTATCCGGAATGTCCACAAGAGTCGTATCCTTAAGGTAAGGATCAATCATATCGAGCCGTATAAAAGAGGTGTCGTAGCGTGCATCTTCCTGATTGTAAGTCACTACCGTGTAGACGGTGTCAACAATTGTATCTTTGCGCGTCATTAGGAAGCCGAAGGAAGTATCATACACAACATCATAGCCTTCGAATACATCAACATCAATTGATTCGTCCCCAAGGTGGATCGTCTGCTGACCAAGGAATGTTGAATCTGCGGTTAGGGAATCCCTGGTTGCATTTACTACTTTAAGTGCCCAGAGGCCATTCTCTGTCTGCTGATCCGTCAATCTTTCATAGTAGGTAAGAACATCATAATCGTTTTCCATTCTGAAACGACTTTCAGTTCTTATAGTCTCCTCCTCATCCCATATGGCGCGAGGTATATATATCACAAGTATGAATATAACGATTGCCATAAGTATGCCCAATTCCAGCAGGTCACGCACCCACCATTTAAATTTAAAGTCAGATATCTCAACCATCGATCCGCTTGCTCCTTTCCAAATCCGTTTTCTGTTTAGATTGTTATCAGATTTCCGAGTCGTTGCAACGACTTTTCTCCGATTCCTCTTACTTTTTTCAGTTCTTCAATCGATTTGAAATTACCGTAATCCTGGCGATAGATGATAATTTTCTCGGCGAGCGCAGGTCCGATACCCGGCAAGAGTACCAGTTCCTCCAGCGCGGCTGTGTTTATGTTCACTTTTACCATTGCGGAGATGATTTGATTTTTCCCCTCACCATCTTCCGAGGTGAGGCTAGCCTCATACCGGTCACGATTTGATGCCGCAATGGATGCGATGGCAATGGCTGTCTCCTCAGCCTCAGCACTGAGTTGTGGTGAGGTACCAAACCATTCCCTTCTCACAAAACCAATCACGACCCCTACTACAAAAACAGTCAGGAGAAATCTTAGTATCATCTTTTCCTGGGAAGTCATAACCGCTACCGCTATGAACGCACCCTTTTTATGCTCGCTTTCCCTATACTGCCGTTGCTGGCGGCCAGTTCTTCTAATAGATTCTTCTGCTTCGAATTGAGTTTCGTTGGTGTCTTGACCTGAATTTTCACCAGTTCATCTCCTCTATAACTTCCTCTCAATTCAGGAAGTCCTTTGCCGCGCATGCGTAATACCTGCCCCGATTGAATACCCGCCGGAATACTCAGTTTTGCGCCACCATCGAGAGTTGGTACTTTGACCGAATCTCCCAACGCCGCCTGAGAGAATGATATTTCTAGTTCGGCAATGATATCCGAGCCGTGGCGTGTGAAATACTTATGTTCCTTTTCCTCGAAAAAGATGATAAGATCGCCGGATTCCGAACCTCTTGGTCCCCGGTTGCCTTCACCCCGTAGAGTCATATAGTTGCCCGTGGCAACTCCCGCAGGCACCTCGACCTTTATCTGGGACGGTTCCTTTTTCCGCCCCTCTCCTGAACATTTGCGGCAAGGACTGCTCACAACCTCGCCAGTACCGCCACAGTGAGCGCACTGGACAACATTCACGAACTGTCCGAAGAGCGACTTCGAAATCTGCTTCAACTGGCCGGAGCCGTTACAGGCTGAACAGCGCGAAGGCATCGTCCCAGGTTCGGCACCCGTTCCGGCACACGTATCGCAGGGATTCCACCTCTTGATCTTCATGGTCTTTGAGACTCCAATGGCAATCTCCTCCAGATCCAGTTCGAGGGTCACTTTCAGGTCGCCGCCGCTTACTCTACGTGTGTGGCGTCCACCGCCGCCGAAGAAATCGTCGAACGAACCAAAACCTTCCATAAAGGTGCGTAATGCATCAGAAAGATCAAAATCTCCAAATCCAAAACCACCAAAACCCGCTCCTGCCCCTTCTGTAGCCGCATGACCGAACTGATCATACTGCGAACGCTTCTGAGCATCACTGAGTACCGAGTAGGCCTCCGCCGCTTCCTTGAACTTCTCTTCCGCCTCTGCATTTCCGGGATTTTTATCAGGATGATATTTCATTGCCAGTTTGCGGTAGGCCTTCTTGATCTCCGCTTCCGATGCGTTGCGGTCCAGATCGAGGACTTCGTAGTAGTCTCTTTTCACGCTATTTCGCTTCCTTTGTCTTGTCTTCTTTTTCCTCTTCCGCAACGGATGTTGCGTTGACTATCACTTTCGCGTGACGGATCACTCTGTCTTTGTAGCGGTAACCTTTCTCAAATTCCTGCAGGATTATGTTCTCATCGTGCTCGTCTGAATTTTCTGTCATCATAGCCTCGTGGAGCTCGGGATCAAACTCCTCACCAACGGACTCGAAAGGTTCCACACCGTTACGGGAGAGCCGCCGCCTGAACTTTGCCAGAATCAGGTTTATCCCCTCAAGTACCGAATCAAGATTCTGTTCCTCGCCACCGTTACCTGAATTAACCACCCTCTCGATATCATCGATTACAGGCAGTAACGATTTGATCACTTCTTCCCCCTGATATTGCAACAGGCGGCTGAATTCCCTCTCTTTCCTCTTTCGGTAGTTGTCGAACTCAGCTCTCAGACGAAGGTGCCGATCTTCCAGTTCAGCTGATGCCAGCGCAAGCTCCTTAATCTGATCTTCAAGCTCCGTAACACCGTCTTCGACGGACTTAGTCGTCTTCGCTTCGCCATTTGGCTCAGCAGATCTGTCTTTTTCCTCTTTAACCTCTTTTTTCGTCTTTCCCTTTTTAGCCATCATATACATCCATAACAATTGAAATGAACGTATTCACCAGCAACTGGGCATCTTTGTATGACATACGTGTCGGCCCGATTATACCGAGCCTGCCCATCAGTTCACCGTGCTCAAATGTCCCGGCAACTACAGAACAGTCCCTAAAAGCAGCTGATCGGTTCTCAGAACCTATGACCACCTCGGCCTCACCAGTGGTATCAGTGACGGGCATTGATTGAACAAGAAGTGATTCATTATCAAGAGCTGTCACGATTGACTGCATTTCCCGGGGTTCGCTGAACTCAGGATTCTGGAGCAGATAATCTTTCTGTGAAGTGCAAACAGTATTAGTGGTCGAAGTTGAAAAGTAGACCTCTACGTTATCGATGATAACTTGTACAATCTCATTGCTAAAGATGTCCTGATCCTTAAGCCTCTCCGCAATTGTCTGCCTTATCTCCTTAATTGTCAAACCCAGCAGACGTTCCCGCAACACCGAGGAAACGGTTTCCATGAGAGAATCACGTACCTCGACGGCCACATTCAGCACAACTGTTTTAATCTGATCGGACTGAAATCCCAGAATCAGCAAAACATGCCCGGAACTGAGAGATACCAGATCAAGATCGGTCAATTTTGCATTTCTGTTAGATGAAAGGTATGCGAAACCGAAGAGATTGCTTATCTGAGCCAGGGCATTCGCAGTTACCTGCAGAATCTCATCAACATTCAGAGCGACTATGGAAAGCTCTTCCATCATCCTGCTCTTAATATTTTCAGGGCCTGAAATAAGATCGATCAGTTCATCCACGTAGAACCTGTAGCCATAATCGGTAGGTACACGTCCGGAGGATGTATGCAAATGATTCAAGAACCCTGTCTCCTCAAGAGCATGCAGCGTATTGCGGATAGAGGCTGGACTTAGCGCAATGTTGAACCTGTCCTTCAGACGCTTTGAAGGTACCGGAGAGGCTGTCTGGATATAGTCTTCCACCACGAGCTTAAGAATATCACGCTCGCGATCTGTAGGCACTTTATCAGGGATATTTTCTGTCATTTTTCAACTCGAGTATAGTATATTAAGTTAATCTCTTCCTGAAGGAGAATCAAGATGAACATCATGCCTGTTTTTCACAGCTCACACCAGAAACTTTCGCACAGATCTCAGGCTGCCGGCAATAGCGAAAAAGACGACAACCACCACCAGAATTGCCACTATCTTCATATCCCACATCAGGCGATATCTAACAAACAGGGATAGAAAATAGTTTCCGGCGTGGACGAAACCGTAAGCAACCGCACTCGCCAGAAACGCTCCCAGAACCCCTTCGATAATCCCCTCAACCAAAAAAGGAAAGCGGATGAAACGATCGGTTGCACCAACCAGCTTAAGTATTCTGATCAAATCACGCCTGGAGTAGATAGTGAGACGAATGGTGTTCGATATCAGAAGAACTGTCCCTAACAGGACAACTACAGCCAGAGCCGTCACCACGGCAAAGAATCCCTGGTAGTATTGTTCAACGAGTGAAATGATGCGACCCTGATAGCGCACATCCGACACATCTGGCATGGCACGTATCTGTCTGATGATCGGACTTACGCGAAGCCTCTCTTCGCCCTCTTCCTCAAGCTTTACCACACAGCTGGCAGGCAGCGGATTCTCTTGCAGCAAGTCGTATATGTTTTCGCCAAACTCGCTCTCAAAGATTTCCGATGCTTCCTGTTTAGTGATCAGCCTTGCTGACTTAACGCGCTCAATCTCCATGATATTATCAACGGTTTTTTTTGCTTCAGAATCGGAAATGAGAGGCGAAAAGAATACTTCAAACCTGTATTGAGATCTGGCAAACTCGATAAGGTCAGAAAAGTTTTGACCGATAATGGCACCAAAACCGACGAAGCTCATGGAGACCCCGATGGCCGTGATGGATGCAACTGCCGTCAGTCGGGCGCGCCACAGGCTACGGAATCCTTCCGCAATCAAATAAAGGATTTTATCGATCACGCTGCAACACGTCCTTGAACTACTTCGATGAAACGGTGGCCGCGATCTTTCACAAGACTATAGTCATGTGTCGCCATAAGAACAGCTGTTCCATCCTCGTTGATCTGCTCCAGGAGCTTTACGATCTTAAGCGATGCGGCCGGATCGAGATTACCTGTTGGCTCATCCGCCAGAACTACAATCGGCTTTTTCACGATAGCCCGCGCCAGTGAAACAATTTGTTGCTCGCCGCCAGATAATTCTGACGGCAAGTGATGACTCTTGTCGGCGATCCCCAGCTCTTCCAGAACGCTGGTGACTCGTGGTCTAATCTCCTTGATGCTTAATCCGATTACATGTAGTGGAATGGCAACATTTTCATAAACGCTGCGGTCCTCAAGTAGCTCGAATTCCTGGAACACCATTCCTACCTTTCTCCTCAGGTACGGAATACGCCTGCGCTTTATCTTAACTGAACTGAATTCATTTACTGTCACTTTCCCTTTCTCAGGAAAAATATCCATGTAGATAAGACGCAAAAGTGTAGTCTTGCCGGCACCTGTAGGACCTATAATGCAGACGAACTCCCCTGGATCTACCTCGAAACTGGTTTTTTCGATACCAGAACCGCTAACAAATTTACAGGTGACACTTTCAAACTTTATCATATTGGCCACCACATCAGATCAGTACATATTCTTCTAGTATAAACACAGTTTAAAATTGGGGAAATGTAAGATATCAAAATCTCCTCTGCCGTCTTTTCAATACAATTGAACTACGAACATGATACAATCATCAAGCAAGAGTTTTTATCAGGAAAAACTATAGATCCACCGCAACAAACCAATCAACACCAGTATCACTCCTTCCTTGCGGGAGACAACCCACCCTGTGCGCATGAACAGTAACACAATTGCAACCATCATCGATAAAATCACCAGATTCACTCTGGCTTCTACGCCGACAGGAAGATCTCTCAGGATTCCCGCCACTCCAAGAACGCCAAACAGGTTAAAAATATCACTCCCGATGAGGTTACCGACTGACATGCTGTAGCGCGATTTGAGAGCGGCTGCTAATGATGTAGCGAATTCAGGAGCCGAAGTTCCCGCAGCAACGATGGTAGCCCCGATTACCCATTCTGAGACTCCTACTAACCTTGCAAGATTAACGGCAGACTCAACCAGAAAGTGGGCTCCAGTTAGAACCATTATCAGTCCCAATAGCAGCACTACAGGATCCCACCAATACATCTCGTGACTTGGCAACTCAGTTTCTAAAGGTTGTTTTTTCACGTACAGTTGGATCAAATAGAGCACAAGTAAAGTAAACAGGATTACGCCTTCTATTCTGCTTAGAGTCAAGTCCCATAGAAAAACGGATAACAGTAACGCACCAAATAACAAGAAGAAGCCGTCCCTCCGGATGACAATCCTGCTCGTTTTAAGGTTGTGGATAATTGCAGTACCCCCAAGTATAAATCCAAGATTGAATATGTTTGAACCTACAATATTGCCAACAGAAATATCACCCATTCCCCGCAGAGCCGCCAGAATCGTCACACCAAATTCTGGCGCTGAAGTTCCAAGAGCTACTATTGTCAACCCAATCACCAATTCTGAAATTCCGAAATGTTTGGCAACCCTGGCAGCTGCATCCACAAGCCAGCCGGCTCCTTTCCCGATCACTACGAAGGAGACCAGAAGAATGAGTACATCTTTTAGAATTTCCATGATTCCCTTTTTCCAATCAATTCACTAAAGAGATGCAGCGTCACTTAGCCTTATGGCAGTTCACTGATGATCCATTCAGGGGGTAGCATTTCAACTATCATAAGCATCGTGCGGGTTCTCGATAGAAGTACCACGATCTGAAAAGAATATTTCACTCGTAAAGACCCTTTTCCTGGATATACTTCCAGACAGGATCCAAGACCATATAACGGATTGTCTGTCCGCTCCGAGCTTTGCGTCTTATCTGGGATGAGGAAATTTCAAACTGAGGCATATTGGCAAACCGGATTTGCGCCATAATATCTGGTGCAATCCTGCTGGAGCGGAAACCGGGTCGTATCGCCACCAGAACACGACACTCTTTAAGAATCGCGAGGTGATCTTTCCATATGTGAAACTGGAGAAGCGAATCGCTACCCATCAGAAAGTAAATGTCTCGCTTGGTGAGACTGTAACGCGATTTGAGCTCAAGTATAGTATCAATTGTGTAAGAAATTCCTCCCCGTTCAATCTCGATATCGGAAAGTTCAAAAGTTTCATCATGACTCACCGAGAGTCTCAACATTTCCAGTCGATCCTCAATGGACGAAAGATTGGAGTCATTCTTGTGCGGCGGATGGAATGCTGGCACAAAAATCATCTTGTCAAACCGTTCGGACTCCTTGATCGTCTCAGCGATAATGAGATGACCTATATGAGGAGGATCAAAGGTTCCGCCGAAAAGACAAATTCTCACGTCTTTCCTCCGCTCTTTATATCTGTTTTTTTCTCTTCCAGTAGAGATCTTGCCTGCCGCAGAGTTTCCTCATCTCTGAATTTGTTTTCATTTTCCGAGATGAACTCCTCTGCCTCATGAATTTCACCAACTTTCAGATGTATTTCAACGATTCCCAGACGCGCGCGGTCGGCATAGTCCGTATCGTAGTAGGATGTCAACAGATCAGTATAGTAGCGAATAGCCGACTCATACTCCTCCATCTTGGTATATAGCACTGCTGATTCGTATGCCTTGCGGGCAAGTTTTGCTCTCAGAAACTCTGACGATTCGGCTACCTCGTCGCGAAACTCAGACTCTGGATAATCTTCAATAAATTCCTGCAACTTATTAATCGCTTTTATGGTGTAATCCTGATCATGGAAATATTTTGGAGATTTCTTGATATAACTCTGACAGATACGATACCTGCTCTTGTGAACGAAAGGACTGTAAGTCATTTGCCTGACCAGTCGATCGTACTCTGAGATGGCGAGCAGATATTCCTTATTGAGATAATACGATTCCCCAAGGTAGAACTGAGCATCATCTCCCAGATCAGTATGTCTTCCTCGCATCAACACATATTCGAACTCCTGCTGGGCGCGATAGTACTTCTTTTTTTCCAGATACATTTTACCTTTTTCGAACCGCTCGTCTACATCGTCAACTGCCAAGTCCACCTGGGAACGTGAACATCCCAGAAACATACCCAAACACAAAATGAAGGATAGATCAGCTATACGGCGCATATCAGAGAATGTGTTAAATATCGATAATATCTACCAGCTTACAGCCAGCGCAATACCGCCGACACCTCTTCTCGCCACAGGTGAAAACATCAATCCCATAGACGTCTTGATCTCGAGCGAACTCCATCTCCGATTTGTTTCCCGAAAAGCATCGATCCCTGAAACCAGATGATTGAACATAATAGCGCTTACGGCGTAGCTCGCCACTTGCAGCAGGCGATTATATTCCTGACGCATGGACAGATACTTATCTCGCCTTTCAGTCATGACCAAAATTTCAACGCTGTCTCCAACCGATTTCTCTTTTTCCCACCACGCCTGATTGCCGTTCTCATCAAAAAGATCGTCCCAGCCCGCCACGAATTGATCATACTTACCGATATTCTCATAAAACTCGTGATTGGCAATCACCGTTGCTCCCTCGATCCAGCCCGAGCATAAGGAGTCAGAAGTCACAACAGCTTCTCCGGGCAGGAGTATCCGCAAGTGATGCGTTCCATGGCATGCCACATCAGCAAATTTCGATGTGAGCAGGGAAGTCCTTTGCCACCACTGATAGAGATCCCAGTGTATATCAGCAAAGTCTTGATACTCCGACAGTTGATCTTCCCCGCGAATGTCCATCTGCCGCCACGTAGCCCACCCCGCCAGTTCCAGTACAGCGAACAGTGCGGTCTTCTTCTTTGATCCTGCATAGAGCTGTCCCAGTCCCGGCACAGCCAACGACATCACCAGTCCACGGGCAGGGTACTTTACAACGGAAGAATCCTGTTCAGTTGTATCAGGAAGTACCTCTTGCTGGAAAAGAAAGCTCCCGTGATAACGCGGACGGTATTCCAGCAGTCCAGATCCTGCTGAAGCAAATGTTAACAAGACCAGGAGTGGTAGCGCGACGTTAGTTAATTGGATGTTCATGATTAAAAGCCGAAAAGCAGGGTGAAATATGTTCTTAACTCACCCCCATATCGGTGGTTCATAAACGAAAATTTATCCAATCCTCTGTGGATTTCCACGCCAATTCCTGTGGGATAGTTGTAGAACGAAAACCCACCCAATCGAATTTGCACTCCCACTGACCGTTTCGCAACCGGTTCGGATTGTGAACCGTCCCAAGCATCGCCCATCTGTACGACTGATCCCACAACAACATTTTGAAGGATGAAGGGGCCAAAGGCGATATGTCTTTGGCGCACAAGAGGCATACGAAACATCAGTGATGCCACAGCCATTCTATTGCCTTCTATAGCATAGAATGGATAACCGCGTAATCCCGGCATACCGCCCGCAAAGAAATTAAAAAATGAATCGACCGCTGTCTCCGTCATCCAGCCGAGGGATATCTCTCCCGAAACTGTCCACCGCTCTGTTCGCGGGACGGTAGCGTGTATCCGGCCGTTTGCTGAATACCTCAGGAAACTGGATCGATCGTAGATAAGTTGGAAGAGCGATTCATTCGCATTGAAGAATCGATTCTTTTCATGCCTTATATCCAGATCGAAATGATAGCCGTTACTGGGATTGATGTCCTGATCCACTGTAGGTCTGAATACATCCGTTTTCCAGGCCAACCCAAAATGTTGGCCAACGTAATAGTCCACACCCGACTTGCCCGAAAGGTTCTCCTGATTCACCCACCAGACAGAGCTGGCCCGATAATTCTGGTAGGAGCCGTAAAATTTAATCTCGTTGCTTCCCATAACAGGGAATTTCGCCCCGCTCTCGATCTGGAACAGGCGATAGCGAATATCCGCATCAAAGCCGTACACGTCCATCAATTTTGACCGGTCTGAGATGTGGCGTGTTAAGAAAAATACATCGGTATAGAGTGTAGGATAGAAAGTCCGCAACTCGAAAAGGAGGAACATATCGAGATCACGTACGAAATTTGCCGATACCCCACCAAAAACGTTCAAACGGTTGAGTATTTCGCTGTTCATAAAATAGAGTCCCAGCTTGGGCATGCCGTAGTCCATCATCATTTTCGGGAACAAGAACATGGGCGAAAAGTTGTCACTGTAGGCCATAACCTGCGACGAATCCACATCTGTTATCGATGGCGGTAAACCGTTGAATTTCTGGAAATGGTCAGGGTCGTAGCCTACTCTATTCTCATCTATTAAATTTAGAGAGTCGAGTAGCGCAATGCGAAATCGGCCGTCTTCGTAGAGAGAATAAAGTACCCTCCCTTTGACATCCATGTCCGGCATGAATGCGCCGCCGCGGACATTAGTGATATATCCCTGTTGACCGTTCGCCGGATTGAGCATGAACAGATTAAAGATGCCGCTCTTGTCGCTGGCATAGATCAGTGTATCACCGGGTCCTTTTACAATGTCTCGCTCGTCCCATTCGGGGATGGATACGAGATCGAAGAAGGTGGTATCCGACAGACCGAGATAAGCGGTATTGCGGAAATGATTCTGCAGATAGTCAAACATGAGCCAGTTCCGCCCCGGATCGTAGGCGAGGCTGAAAACCTGTCTGCCATCCTTGAAATCTGTTAACTGGACAGATTCTTCTGTGTTCAAGTTGATGAGAGAAATGTTGTGCGTACCGTCCCGGGCTGCCAGATATGCAATCAGACTGTCTCCTTCAAGCACAACAGCCGAAAAGGCCCTCGCCCCCTTTGTGATTCTCGTTTCTTTCTCATCTTCAATAGAATATTCATACAGATCAAACCAGCGCGAACCGTGACGATTGTGCTTCGATTTTTTCGTATAGTATATGATGTCACCGGTCGATTTCCAGTCCGGTGATGAAAGGACGCCTCTGGCAATCCTTTCCGAAGTACCGTCGTCGAATGAATAGATAAAGAGATCTGTTTGCGATATATAATCGTGATTACTGTTCGAAAGATACGCGAAATGTTCACCATCCGGCGACCAGACAGGATGGATGTTTATGGTGCCGTCTTCTACAAGAACCGTTCCTTTAACCTCAGTTTCCTCAAGTTCCCGCGCCAGAATGCTGTAGCGCTCTATAAGGGTACTTTCAAAATCGATATACAACCGCTCAGCCGAAACACCTGTTGCGCTCTCAATGGCCGAGTCAACCGAAATCTTGAGGGGATCGGACAGACCGGAGGTGATCTGTCTGAGAGCGTCCTCGCCGTACTTGTAGACTATATACCGCACGAGAGCAAATCCAGCATTGTAGGTCGATTCATTGCCAATCCCCGGCTTGCCGAAGGTACTCATTTCAGTAAGGGTGAGAAGTTTGTCGTTCAGCACCCGGTCCCGCAGGATCATGTCCCTGTGGGTATCCCAGAAATCGTAGGTGGCACCCATGTACATGTACTGAGCAACGCCCTCCGCCAGCCAAGGAGGGACCGTTGTGCCCGCTACAGGATAAGAAACGACGGTGTAAGGATAGCCGTAGAGAACGTCTTCCCTTTTTTCCTTTTCATACCCAATCCACTGCAAATATCCCGCTGGAATCTTGCCGCCAAATTTCATCGCTTTCTGTATCGATACAATGTGAGTGAATTCGTGCGTGATGACGTTTTGAAGCCACCGATGTGAACCTCTAAACTCTAGGTCCATAGGCGACGCCCAGATCTCGATCTTATTGTCGTAGAAATATGTGATCCCGTTGGAATAGTCATCGGTATCCAGGAAAATGAGGTGCGTTTTCTGGGGCGGTTCGTATTGATACAGTTCTGTTATGTGAGGATAGATTGCTTCAGCGACAAAGGCTCCCTCGCGGGCGGTTCGTTCTGTTCCATCGTGAAAGTGTACCTGAAAGTGAGCGGTCTCGAAGGATTGCCATTTCAACTCGGGATGGTTGTAACTGATCTGACCAGTGACACCAGTTAAAGAAACGAGATGGAATACGAGGATCATACGAAATGTTTGGGGAAGCTTTTTGGACATAAACGTAGCTGACTGAGATTTCATTTGTCAAACATCGGTCAATGGATGACTGATATCTTCAGAATTTTTTTCTCGGACTTGGCGCCTTGTGTAGCTTCCACATTAGCAAAGTAGAGACCGCTTTCAACTGTCTGTACATCCCAGACAATTTCATTGACTTCCCCCTGAACCAGGTCATCCATCGTTAGCTTCTCCACAAAGAATCCGGCCACATCGTAGATGCGAATCTCCACCTTCTCCGCCGATTCCACAAAGACGCGAATCGTTGTTGACCCTTCCTGTACCGGATTTGGATAGTTGTAGGTACGATTGTTGTCCATCAGAGTGGCAGCGGGCTGGCGAGGTGACGGGAATGTAGCGACAAACTCAGCGCTGTGCGTGGGACTGCCGAGGTCCATGGGCCACTCGTTTCCGCTGGTCTCCGCAGCATCATCAAACTGCCAGATGACTGATTCGGCAACAACGGCACTCTTCCCCTTGAATTCGGTCACCATCCTCAACTCGCTCTCCTTGCTGTTGGAGAGCCGATACCGTTCTCTCCCGCCCCAATCCACAACGACGATATCGCCCCCTTCTACTTGCAGCACAATTTCGGGATGAGCATCACCGAAGAGGTCCCGCGCCAGCACGGCGGATGTGGCATGGAGATCGAGAGGAAAGCCGAATTCATGTGTCATGTTGCTATTGATGACATAGGCAGTACCATCTGTGTCTGTGGCCAGAAATTCTAATCGGCCGTCTAAGTCTATATCCACTATACCTAACGAATTGAACAGAATCATCTGGAACCCGGTTTGACCTTCCCCATCCTCAGATGAATAGTGGAGACCGTAGTCCCGATGAACACTCGCAATCCCCGAGATTGGACTGCTTCCGTCATCTTGATAAGATAACTCCCACGCTACACGGCGAAAAGGCTGCGTCACATCTATTACGTCTTCCACAATCGTCCATACAGAATCCTCAGTCATGTGTATTGATTTTCTGTTGACGAGTTGTTCATCATAATATTCAAGCACAAGTTCATCTTCATCAGCAAAACCGTACAGCAATCCCGGCATGGTATCGTGGACTGTCTGCGTCCAAAGCAAGTCGAAGCCTCCCTCGCCACCGGCTGCGGGCGAAAAAAGGTGCAGATGGAGCGAATCACCCAAATCTTCCAGCGCCACCAGATGGGGACTCACTTCGTCGTTGGTGATGCAGAGTTGAAAGTCTTTACCGTGGAGCTTGTGAAATGCTCCTGTGACGATCGAGTCCGCCCCAGACCACCACAACGAATCTTTACCACCGATGATCTCCCGCTGACCGTCTCCGTCAAAGTCATAGAAGAATTGGATGCCAAGCGAAGAGTCAGGAAATCCGTCGGTCACGAGAGAATTCTCCACGGAAAAAGTCATCGTCTTCCCTGCTACGGCAATGTTGTTGATTTCGATAAAGGAGTCGGCGCCGTTGTTGGCGCGTGTGTTGGGATAAGTGTCCGGACCGAAGGACGGCGGCTGATCGGCAAAGGCGGGGTTGGCGAGAGTGTACTGGGAATTCCCGTCAAACCACATATCCGACCAGAGACCGATGGAGGGGTCGGTGAAGATAAACAGAGACGGATAACCAATGTCCTGCGCACCATCGGCCTCTTCCAGGTCAATGCCCCGGTGATCCCGGTCGATGTTCACGGCATAGCTTCCAAGCCCTTGCGCGATTTTCGATTCATCGATATGCCAAATAAGAAGTCCCGAAGCGGGAAGACCGATGTCATAATCCGGGATTTTCGCAATGACTCCACTGGTTTCATCTATCCCTATATTAACCGAATCCAACAGAATTTCGGCGTATGGTGGCATGATATTATCCGCGTCTCTATTCTTCCATCGCAGCGAATCAACATCTGCCGCACCAGAAACCCAGTTATTGCGGTTCTCGATGAGAAAGTACTCGGAACCGTTAATCTCTGCCCGAACGATCTTGTCTGCCGCAGCATCCCGTGACAGCAATTCTACAACCGTTCCGGGCGTGACAGTTGTTGTTGTTTCCCACCCAGCCCAGATTCGCGTCCACGGATCGGGCGGCGCTGGAATGAGGCCGCGACCGTTGTTGGAACCCTGATCCATAAGCGCAAAAACTCCAACGCCTGCGACGCCTTTCTCAATCTCCCAGAGGGGCGGCAAACCGATGGCGAAGCCCATCATGAGTGCAAACGTACCCGTGAGGCCGAACTGGTAATCGCACGGCTCATCGACACCGAAAAAAACCTCTTCAGCGATGTCGTATAAAAGATGGTTTTGTGTTTCAGGCAGGATGATACCGGAAGAAACTGAACTTCCATCAGGCAAGGTGATTTTATCAACGCTGAGTTGTTGCTGCAGAAATTCGGCATCTATGTATGTCGACGGTATATCTTCCGGTGTCGGATCAAGGAACGGCAGCGAAAAATCCTGCCCGATACCGGCGTGAAAAATGACCAACAGATCATAAGCATCATAATCTACCTCATCTTTTTCATAGGCCAGCTCTACAGCTTCGCGGAAAAACTCAGCCATCTGTTCATCCTGTAACTCTTCCCCAGCATACGGATGATACTCACTCAGCATCATGCTCATTTCATAGCTCCCTTCCGGATCTTGCGGCATGATTTTGGAGCCGTCGAGATCGATACCGAATCTGCCACGAGAGACATTTCTGAAGTAGTTGTCCACCGCTTCGATCTGGGCGTGAAAATAGTCTCTATTGTGAGGCGGCGGATCTATGGTGTAGCCGCCGCAGCCATCGCCCGACAGGACCTCAAGAAATCGACCGTCGCCCGTCGAACTAATACTGTTATCTTGTGGAAACGAAACGCGGAGTGCAAGAATCTTCACCTCATCGTGCGTCAGAACAAGTTGTGCAAAGAGGGGAGAGAGAAGAAAAAAACAGAGAGCTGATCGTTTCAAGACTATTTACAAAAAAGTCCTGTAATCACGGATCACAGGACTTCATCACCATTGTCAGAGATCCTGTCAGAACTCCATGTTAAGGGAAAACCGCATCGTATTTGTGAGCGGATGGCCGGGCTCACCCAGAGTGAATCCGGCGTCAAAGCCATATCTCCCCACGCGGAGTCCGATACCGAATGTAGGATTACTGATCTTGCCGGTCTTATCGTAGTAGTATCCCGCTCTCAGGGCAAAGTACCTTGAATACCAGTATTCGGCTCCAAGGTTAATAACCAGTTCATCCAACTCACTCCGGAAACTTCTCTGCTTGCCTGAACCAACTTCCAATTCGCCAGCATCGTTATATTTACCGTAGGCGGCATCGCTCCATTCGACGTTAGTCGCCGTCCAGTTGCCATCGCTATCCTGAGTATAACCGCCGATCTTGCCATCTGTCGTGCCGTTCTTTCCGGGCCTGTCGATGTCGCCACCCAAAAGCCAATCGTCAAGCCAAGAGGTAAAGATGCCGAGATAGATCGGGTCAGTATGAGCAATCTCTCTCTGACCTTTTTCATTATACTCCCCGCTCGGTCCAATGTAGGTTCCATCTTTATCGAAGTAGCCAACTTTGCCATCGCTGTCCCAATCCATATCCGGGTAGGATGCCACCAGCATTTTATCGATATCCATGACAAAATTCAATTTGTTGAACTCAGTATCAACGAGGCGGTAATTCAGACCCAAAGTAAAGTTTGTCGGCATCGGATCGGCCTGCGCTTCATCAATAAAAGAGATCCTGGGTCCGATGTTTGTTACGGTCATTCCAAGATCCATGCGGGTAGACCAGAGAGACTGCTTCAATAGCGCAAAATCAAACGCAAAATCTGTTGTAACACCCTTGCCCTTTTCAGCACCGGCGCCTATTTCGGCAAGTTTCTGATGCAGAATCTTCACGTTCAGCCCGATGGCCGTATTCCTGGAGATAAAAGCTCCGTAAGATCCGGTAGCCGCAAACATGAAACTCGTAAAGGTACCGAGGTTTTCTCCCTGTTCATCGGTACGTGTCTGCTCTCCAAGATTGAGGAAGATAATGTGGCCTCCAAGAGTCCCGAGATTAGGGACGTGATGCCGGAACGCCATAAACTCATAGTACATGTCGGATACGAGATTGGGGAGCCAGTTTACGTGCATGAGGGCGATTTCACTTTTCTGCAGGAATGCCAGCCCGGCGGGATTCCAATAACTGGCGTAAGCATCATTAGCCACTGCTACCTGAGCTTCTCCCATACCGCCCGCGCGTGCTCCCGGTGAAATCAGCAGAAACAGGGCGCCTGCTTCGCTGACGGCTGAAAGGTTACCCGTCAAAACAGTCAAAACCACCAATATTGAGGTAAATTGCCTCTTCATGAACAAACCGTTAAACTCGCTTCATCTCATTCAGTTCCGTCAAGATACCGTCGGTTAATGTGCGGCGAATATATCTTCGCGACATCCATTTATCAAGAAATAGAATTTTGCCACTTGCGATTTCATTAACATAATTCTGAAAGGCAGCTGACATTTTCGTCACATCCCCCCCACCAGACTCAGCGATATAGCCGGTATATAGGTGATAGCTAATACAGCGATCAACAGGATTATGAAAAAGGGGAGAGTTGCCGTATACACCTCCGGCATCGACTTATCAAATCTATAGGCAGAGAGGAACAAATTCATCCCTACCGGAGGCGTTAGATAACCCAACTCAAGATTAGCCAGAAAAATAACCGCCATATGAACCGGATCGATCCCAAAATGGACGCCCATCGGTTCGATGAGCGGTACGACGACAATAATGGCTGAAAAGATGTCCATGAGGCACCCGACGATTAAGAGGAGAATATTGAGCGTCAGGAGAAAGACATACTTGCTCTGAATATTCTCCTTTACCCAATCGAGTGCAATGAGAGGCACCTGAGCATCTACGAGATAGTTGGTGAGGCCCATGGCTACGCCCAGAATAATTAGTACACCGCCTACCAAGGTTGCACAATCGACGATCACTCCCGGGATGTCGTTGAGTTTGACATCCTTATAGATGATAGTCTCCACGAATAAGACGTAAACCACCGTGAATGCGGCCACTTCAACCAGCGTCGTAAATCCGCCAAATATACCTACAAGGATCATAAACGGAATCGCCACTTCCCACTTCGCCCGCCACAGCGCTACAAAGGCTTTTCTGGCCTCAAAAGGCTTACGCTTAACACCGGATTTAAATCCTTGCCTGACGCCCCAGGCCGCCACGACAGCCACCAGAAGCGTCCCCGGTAAAATACCCGCCAGAAAGATTTTGTTTATAGCAACACCGGCTGTAACACCATAAATGATAGCTGGCAGACTCGGTGGAAACAGAAGTCCGAGGGATCCCGAAACAGTGATCAGGCCGATGGAGAATCTCATAGAATAATTCTCGGCGCGGAGCATAGGCAGAAGGAGACCGCCGAGGGCGAGAATAGTCACCCCAGAACCACCGGTAAGGGTAGTAAAGAATCCGCACAGCACTGTTACCATTACGGGCG
The DNA here is from genome assembly GCA_030743815.1 of Candidatus Neomarinimicrobiota bacterium. NCBI lineage: Bacteria > Pseudomonadati > Fidelibacterota > Fidelibacterota bacterium. Next base: position 34,464 of record JASLRT010000023.1, read on the forward strand.
TGCCGCCGGGCATCCAGCCAAACCAGTGACGGAAAACTTCAATCATCCGTTTCGAGGCACCGCTTTCAGCCAAAATATATCCTGCCAGTGTAAAGAGCGGAATAGTCGGCAGTGTGGGAGAGACGACAATCCTGTACATTTCGACGGGGATGGCCGCAATAGGGACCGCGTCGTTCCAGAAGAAAAGAACAGCAAGTCCTCCAAGTCCTATGAACAGAGGTGCACCAAACACGATCGCTGTGAGGAGCGCAATGACACCGCCCCAAACTACGAAGGAGATGCGCAGCGATTCACCGAGCCCAATTGCCCCTATGACGATCACCACAAAAATCATGAGCGCCCGCCACATCATGTCTTTCCTGCTCGCCTTGAAGATTTCGAGCCCGATGAGAAAGAAACCGAGCGGCATAATGGATTGTATCACCCAAATCGGGACCCCGGGAAGAACGTCTCTAGGATAGGATGCCTCCACGCGAACCATCTGGAAACTGGCCCACGCCAAGAGAACAGTCACCGTGATCGTGACCGTCTTTGCAAACCAGTACTTCGGTCCGCCGGGCGCTTCCTCCGGCACTTCAACTGGTTTGGTCAACGATAGCAATTTCCCACGTCGCGCCGCTAGAATGGCACCCAGAAACCCGATCCAGAGCGTCATATGCTGTACAATAACGGCTGATCCAGGAACGCCTTGAATTCTGAAAAGGCGCGTCACAGCCTCAATAGAGGGGAGAAAAGCCATCGCCAGAAGGGCGGCCATGGCAAGAACGTCTTCCCAATGTCCGACGGTCTTGGACCAGAATTGCGAGGAACGTTCGCTGTTCTTCATTTCTCTCCGCTTTGAAGCGCCTTAGTTTCCTTTAGTTCATTCTTCAGCTCGATAGCGCGATCGAATATATCTTCGGGGACCAAAGTCCCCCGAATGTGGGGATAGAAAGAAGTCGTCAATTGGACCCACTGTTCTCTTTCTTCCAATTTCAGATGATTCACGATCAGACCGTGTTCGCCCATTACTGCCAGAGCATTTTCCACTTCAGGAACGAGACTTCTCGCTTCACTTTCGACTTCAGCACCAATCCTCACAATGTCTTCGTGATATTCCGGCGGTATGGAATTCCAGATTCTGTCGCTGAGAATGATGGCGCCGATGATAGGGCCCCATTTCAGATCCAGCATGTTGGGTGCCAGAGAAAACCATTGAAATGACAGTGCCGCCAAAGGCGTTGTAGAAAAAGCGTCGATGATGCCCGTCTGAAGCGATGGCAGAATATCAACAGACGAAAGCGGCACAGGGTGAAATCCTGCCGTTTTCCACAGTTCAGCGGTATAGTAGTCGCCCGCCCAGGTAAAAATGCGCAACTTCCTTAATTCTTTCGGCACCATTATAGGCTCTTTGGTAAACCAATAGGCCCAGCCGATATCCGCCCAGCTCAAGACTCTGAAACCACCTTTTTTCAATGCAGCGAAGAGCTGTGGTGAAAGCGCTTGACGTATAGTGTCGAGATCCTCAAAAGAATCGACTAGCATGGGGATGTAAAAAACATTCATATCCCTCGAGATTTCGGTAAGTCCTTCAATAGTGACTGCGGCGGCGTGTATCTGACCGATCCTTATCTTCCGGATCATGTCTCTCTCATCTCCTGCGATACCGCCGGGATAGATTCGGAGAACGACATTCCCATCCGTCGCTTCATGCCATCTGTGACCCATGTCTATCAGAAGCTGGTGCCATAAGGAACCGTCCGGTGCAAGGGTAGCCATCTTAACAATGATTTTTTTTCCCTGCGCTGTCCAAGGTATCAGAAGGAACAGAAGCAGTAGAACGGTGCGTCGCAAGATATCAGAAGAACAGCTCATCAACCCGTCCCTTCAACCAGCGTGCGCGTTCTTGGGTCAGAATGTTAGCCAATCGTGACGATGGATCTTCGTCCACATCTATAGCCAGAGCGCGATCCAGCAAAGAGATAAACTGTCCCCTATCCTGCTTCGTCACACAAATTGACTCAGCGTAAGAGACAAAGACAGAGGCACGTTTTCCTTGCGATAGTTCCAGAGCCCTCTCATAGTGGGCTATCGCCTCAACTTCAGCGTCACTCCCTCCACCGGGGCGACTTAATGCGTAAGAGAACATTAGCTCATGAAGTGCTCCATTGTCAAAACTCTCATCCAGTGCCAGTGCGCGCTCGAGGAGATAGCCGACGTTAGGTAGTTCAATAATAGCGGCGGGAACATCTTTCGAGGCGGAGATAAGGCTTCCCCAGGCGGCGGCTGTCCAATATAGCAGAGGGACATTTTCCTTTCCTACCTTTAACAGTGTCTTCTCAGGCTCAGCATTGTACGCGTCCGAAAAACCGGGGTACTTGACTTCCAGTGCACGAAAGGCATACCCCTTAGCCCGCCGTAACAGTTTCCTTGCTCGTCTCGTAATACGCATCGATTCCTGGACATCAACTGACATTGCCAGTTCCGCATCACGCATCACGAATGCATAGCCGTATATCGTGAATGCCTGAGAAGTCGAAAGGAGAAGGTCTGCATTGTCAGGCGACTGCTGGATCATCAACTCCATCAGCTTGAGATTTGTCGGCATCGACTCTCTTACGAGTTCCGGATCATTCTCTGTCAGGTAGATCTTATCGATACCGCCAAACGAGTTCATCAGGCTTGCTATCGCGGCGTTCTTTATCAGGGAACAGCTGGAGGTAAAAAGAAGTAGTGAGGAAAGTAGGATCAGTCTCACGGTCTGATTTAGCTGGTGGTGAGTCGGTTGTGGCATGATACCCGGAAGATCAGTTATGTCCTGAGATCGGGATAGAGAGGAAATCGACCGGTCAGTTCCTTCACCTCCTGCCGTATAGTCAACTGCACTGCACTATCATCGGGAGCAGAGATGATCCGGCCGATCATTTTGGCGATCTGCTGCATTTCATCCACTCCCATCCTTCTCGTAGTTATCGCCGGCGTTCCTACTCGGATGCCGCTGGTAACCATGGGACTTCTCTCATCATACGGTACCATATTCTTATTCACGGTGATACCTGCCGTCTCGAGAGATTTTTCAGCTGCCTTGCCAGTGATATTCTTATCTGTGAGATCAACGAGTATCACGTGCGTGTCAGTGCCACCGCTCACCAGTTTGAAATCGAGCTGGAGCAGTGTTTCAGCCATCGTTTTCGCATTCTTCACGATCTGTGCACAGTAGTCGCGGAACTCCGGCTGCAGAGCTTCCCCGAAAGCCACAGCTTTAGCCGCTATGATATGCATGAGCGGGCCTCCCTGAATCCCCGGCATCACGTTGGAATCGATCAGTTCCGACACCATCTTCACCCTTCCCGATTTGGGTGCCACCATTCCCCACGTGTTCTCCCAATCCTTACCCATAAGGATCAGTCCACCTCTCGGACCTCGGAGGGTTTTGTGGGTTGTGGACGTCACCACATGACAGTACGGCCACGGGCTGGGATGAATTCCTGTGGCAACGAGCCCCGCCGGATGGGCAATGTCCGCCAGCAAAAAAGCGCCCACCGCATCAGCAACTTCGCGGTATTTCTCAAATTCGATGTTTCGCGGATAGGCGCTCCCTCCGCAAATAATGAGTTTCGGTTTTTCCTGTTTCGCGTTCTTGAGGAGTTTGTCAAAATCAACTCGGCCGGACTCCTTCTCCACCTGATAGGAGACTACATCGAACAGTCGCCCCGAAAAATTGACGGGGCTTCCGTGGGTGAGATGACCACCGTGTGAAAGGTCGAGACCCATGATAACATCACCCGGTTTCAGGAAAGTAAAATAGGCGGCCATATTGGCCTGGGATCCGGAATGCGGCTGCACATTGGCATATTCAGCGTCAAAAAGTTTCTTGACCCGATCCCGCGCGATATCTTCCGCCACGTCGACCCATTCACAACCGCCGTAGTAGCGCCGCCCCGGATACCCTTCCGCGTATTTGTTGGTCATAACACCGCCGGCCGCCTCCAACACAGCATAACTGACAAAATTCTCCGAAGCAATTAATTCAAGTGTCTTGTGCTCCCGGTCAGTTTCGCGCTGAACCGAATCATAAACATCGGGGTCGCTATGCTTCAGATTTTCGTAAAAACTACCTGCCATTGATTCCAATCCCAGTTATAATCTCAATCAACAGAAATGCAAAATATCTTCGCCTAATAAAAATGCCGGACAGAATCCAGCACTCACATTACGCTTCATATCAGCTTTTTCGAAGAGAAAGATGAACTCTTACTTCCAAGAGGGGTCTTTCTTGACCGATTCCTTTACCCAGCTGTAACATTCACCTGTCGGCTTGATTGAGCCTTTCTTCTTCTCTTTCTCCTCAAGAAAGAACCACTCCTCACTGCCAAACATGAGATCATCGCTATTATCCTCAAGATATTTACGATCTCTCTTGAAGCGGTTATGCCCCTTCTCTTCACTGGTCTGGAAATAGCCGAAGGCGAGGCGCGCAACAATCTTATCATCCTTGGAAGGATAATCTGCCCTGCACTCCTGAAAAGCACGATAATAGACTAAACCTTTGTGTCCATAGGTTTCACCATTATCGGGAGCAATTTTTATGGCTTCCTCAGCCCACCAGAGGGCCTTGCCAAAGTTCATCAGCTCAATGTTTATTTGGGTCACTTCCAAGGCTGTTTTAAAATCGCGTCTATCCAGTTCAAACAGCTTTTCGCTGGCTTTTGATGCTTCCTCCAGTTCGTCCGCTTTATAGTGTGCATCTGTCAGCTTGTTCAAGATAAGCTTGGTTGAGACAGAACCGTTTCCGCTGCCTGAGTCTCTCAGGCGCGACAGGACTTTCACCGCCTCGCTGTACTCTCCCGCCCTCATGAGCTGATCAGCAAGATCCAGACCGAACGATAGGTTTTCCGGATTGTCAGCAAACCGCTGCCTGTAAATATCAATGGGATCTTTCCCCGTCGTCTCGTATGCTCGTGCCAGATCGCCCTGGGCATCCTTATTATCTGGTTCGATCGCCAGGATCTTTTTGAGAATGTAGATTTGGTCATCGTACCGGCCCACTTCGCCATAGAGGTCGCTCAGACTCTTCATCGGTTCGGGGTCATCAGGCGTCATGTCACTAATTCTCTCATATTCAAATATCTCTTTTTCCTTGTTGCCAATCCGCTTGTAGGCATAGGCAAGTCTGTTATGGAGGTTCAGGTTTTCGGGCAGTGACTTCAAACCCTGAAGCAGGACGTACTCTGAACTGTCGAACTTTCCAAGGTACTCGTATGCAATTGCCCAATACTGATATACTTCTTCCTCACTCCCCTTATCACAGCCGACGTTCACCAATTCCTCATAGACGCGTACTGTTGATGCCCAGTCCTTGTTTTTATAGTACTCAGCAGCACTGCTTAACATCTGCAGACACTTTATTTCATCGACCGGTTCTCTCTCTACCATAGCTTCTTCATCCACTTCGGAAGCAGGCGGAACGCAACCAATCGCTAAAAAGATTACTATGAGGAATAAGGTCACTGAGAGCTTGACTCTCAACTCAATAATAGCTTCTGACATTTTATCTCCTTCTTCGCTTCACTAACCAGATATCTCCTATAGTCAATCCAATGGTGAATTGACGGATGATCTCAGGATTATCGGTAAGAAACCCTTTTCTACTCGAAAACTGAAAACCAAAGTCAATCTGGTTCTGAGTCAGCCCGAACGGGATACCAAGACCTACAGATAATCCCCTCTCAATCAGGGCATCTTCAGCACGGAAAATGTAATGTTGTCTTCTATAAAATCCAATGCGGTAATGCAACAGATCAAAGAAGTCCCGCGACCCAATAATACGCTCCCTTAAAAGACCTACACTCAGTCGGGAAGCGTCCCCGAAAGAACCTGTCAACGAATTGAGGACATAGTCTTCTTTCTCCTTAAAGTAACGGCCTTGATATTCGACTCCAAGATGCAGGTTACCAGTCAGATGACGAGCAATGCCACCCATGACAGTTACAGGCAGGGGGAATTCCTCGGGAGATTGTTTTTCGGAATCGACATAAGGAAAATAATCCGTCCTGACAACCTTTGATTCACCTACCGGTACTTTCAAACCGAGATAAAACGTAGACTTGAGTCGTTCTTTTCGTTGAGATGAAGTGAAGTATAGTGATGCCATGGTACCCCGGTACTCGGAGTGTCTGCGGTAGTAAGGATACTCATTATGGTAGTACCCGGACAGAAAGCTGACGGGGAGTAGAGCGGTTGTAGAATCATCGAACGTTCCGAAGAGAAAGTCGAGATTCAGTCCAAAAGAATTGGTCTCATTGAAGCGCCAAGTACCGCCGATAAAAAAACTGCTGATGCCGCCAGAACCGATTAGACTCTTTGCCATGCCGAGCGTATCATCCGCAAAGATCACCGACGCGGCACTGCTGTCAACAATAGAGAACTGTTTGCGCGACAAGGGCGCAACACCTAACCCCAAGGCATATTTGCCACGGATGGGAATAATGAACGACGCATTCGCCAGACGTCCGAAACCCGCCCTAGACTCACTTCCACCGTATTGAACTTCGCCTGTATTATAGTGCGCTGAAAGCAATGTAAATGTCAGGTTAGCCCAAGTTGAAGGATTCTCAAAAGAGAACCAAGAACTGTGAGCGGAGACCAACCCTACACCACCATAACCCACACTTGCGGCCGCTCCGCGGTCCAGGATGATTCCGTGCAGAGCAGAATTGTAAGGTGACTGACCGTAAGTAACAGCCGTCAAGACAAGAAACGACAGCAATCTCACTCTAAGGCAACGCATAGAGGATCTCCAAGCGTGGCGCTGTTCCGGCCAGATCACCGGTATGTAGAGCGACATAATCGAAAACGGATGGTGAACTGACCATCATTAGTTTGAGCCCAAGATTCGTGATTGAAGAATCTTCCACCACTCGTTCACTAATGATCGACTGGAAAACATCCTTCACATCCAGAACAAAAGTAGAATCGCTGATCACTGCCGTCGGAGAAATGGTACCCGCCACGATCAAATGCTCAAAAGTATCTTCTTCCATGACGCCTTCCCCCCACATCCAGCTGTCAACAGTATCGGAGAGTGTAAATATCTGCACCTTAGTGTCGCTTTCAGAGGTGATTGCACTCGCACTATGAGCAACTGGCAGGATCAGGTTTGCAGCGATGACTACGGCAATAGAGGGGATCTCCAGCGACTCCAGATCTGCCCGGATGAGAGTGCGCAGACCTGCTGCAGCACCGGCATAGCTCAAGGTCGTGTCAAAATGCGCATTATCAAGCGGTGGCGGAATCACTATGGAGAGATCATCTACGATGTTCACCGTTATAGTTGAATCAATCGGAACGGCTGTTGTGTCAGCAGCACTATCAGGAGCAGTATGATAAAAAATCCTGAATGCAGGCTGGTTCTTCGTGCTCTCGGAAGAATGAAAAGCGAGCATGGTTGAAAGATCGTCCGCTGCTTTGACAACAAACAACCGCTCCTCATTCGCCGTATCCGCCAGACTCATAACAAAGCTGGAGTCTAGCCGGAATTTTACATGTGTCAGGCCAGCGGTATCGATGGAAGTGAATGACGGCAGTTTGAGAGAATCCGATGGTAACCAGTCAATATTGGTGTAATTTGACTCAATCTCAGAATAGAGCGTATCAGACTCAAAATAACCGAGTGTCAACGGTATATCGTTGAGCACTGTATCGGTTTTGGAGGTATCAAGCGTCATCTCAAAATGTGCGCTGTCCACTAACATGGATGATGTTATCACATCTGAAACAGTACTAAGTTTGAAGAAGGTAAACGGCATCTCAAAGTCGCGTTTCTTGCCAAAGTAAAGAGCTCCATGACCTCCCAGCGACGGGGGAATCTGATATGTCTTGAAAATAATTTCGTTAGTTATAACATCGTGTGGATGTACAAAGGTGTCTTCATTCAACTCTGTAACGAACGGATCATCTGTACAGGCAAAGAAATAAGAGACAAGAATGAACAAAAAAACGGTCAGCTTGCGGAGTTTATAAATGTATCTGGTCAAGGTGAGTCTATAAGTGAAACGAGAAAGTTTCAGGCAAAAAGCTCTTCGATAAAAACGTTTATTTCGTCCGCGACCGTTCTATAGTTTTCCTCTGAACTATCTTTCAAAGAAACCGTTCTTAACTTTGATTCAATAGCTTTGTATGAGGATTCAAAGTCAGTATGGGAGGAAAGTTCCTTTGAGATTTCGGAGCCGGGGCGATCAATTGCAATCACAAGATCGGCAAATTGACATGCTACCACAAGAGAATTCCTACTCTTCCCCTCACCGCCGGAACTTTCTACTTTGACTCCCAGCTTCTCATAGATTCCGGCTGAAACTTGAGCATAGTCGTCCAAGCTGTGAAGAAGTTGTACCGTTTTGATATCTTTGTAGAAATCTTTACCAGCGAAAAGTTGCTTGTATACTATAGGTACCGATGCCGATTGCCAGTCGTTACACAAGATGACATCCGGACTCCAGAAAAGGTGTGTCAGCATACAGAGAGCCGTTTTACTGAAAAAGGCAAACCTTTCATCATTGTCACTTAGAGGACGACCATTCCGCGATTTATAGAGCAGAGGATTCAACGGCTGAAACCAGTCAGGGTGTTCCATGAAATAGACTTGCACCCGTGTCTTGGGAATGAACGCCGATTTTGCTGAGGCCATCACAATATCGCCATTCATTTCACATTCGATCTCGCGCAGTCTGATGACTTCTCTTAGTGTATACTTCCGTTCGCTGATGAACCCGTACTTCGGCGACGTCAGCCTGACGTCATGTTTGTGCTCCTGCAGTCTTATGGGCACATATCTGGCAAAATGTGCCAGATCGCCAGTTTCCGAAAAGGGGATGATTTCAGATACTAAAAAGTAGATTTTTCGTGACATTATTGTCTCTCCTAAACTGGCACAGGTGAGTTAAAATAATTACAGCTGACGGAGATACTGCTGTGCCCTTTGGGTATACTCGCTGTCAGGATATCGATCAAGGAGTTTCTGAAACTCATCACGGGCTTTGTCCAGATTACCCATTTTCTGATGACAGATTCCTAGTTTTATCTGGGCATCGTCCCACTTGTCATTCTCCTCAAACTGAAAAACTTTCTGAAACTCGAGAACGGCCCGTTTGTAATTCTTAAGCGAATAAAAAGCTTCGCCAAGCCAATACTGACTGTTATCAGCCAATTTGTGATTCGGATCAGCACCAGCCAGAGCAGAGAAGCCTTCAATAGCTTTATGAAAGTCACCGTTCTGATACTGACTGAGAGCCTTCACATAGTTACGTTTGAACTCATCTGAACTCATCCCGCCGGCCCTACTCTCCGCTTTGCCTATCCGCATGCCGTAAAGTTCATTGAAGCTCTTTGTCAGTGTAACGATCTTATTCTCGATCATCATGAGCTGCTGCAGAATCTGCAAGTTACTGCTGTCAGAATAAGCGGCCTTATCCTCCAGAATCTTTATCTTGTTTTGGAGCGTATTTATTCGATTGATTACCATAATGGTGGCACTATCTGACTGGGCCTTCGAGGAAACCATGGCATTGAGAGCGTTTTCCACATCCGGGATCACAATCCCCATAAGCTGGTTCAACTTAGTCTCCAGCGTAGCCACCCGCTGTTCTAACTTGGCTGCCTGCTCACCCTGCGAACTGGAAGTTCTTTTCGTCTGTGATTGACGGGCTTGAGGCGGTGAATTAACAGTGGGCTCTGGATCCACAGCGTGGGTCACACCAAGCAAGATGACCATAAAACTCAGTACGCGTACTGTACGAATTATCATAATGTGATCAATTAACAGACTCCAACCTCGGCAAAATAGACCTTGGAAGTTACTCTTCTCGACGGTAACTATCAACAGTTTTTGGTCCTAAAAATTGTTACACAATCGGTCAAGTTCGTTCCGCAGTTATTCGTTGAACTCTACCGACATATTCATTGCAAGCCCCAGCATGGCATAACAAGAAAGAAGAAAGGTCCCTCCATAGCTGAGAAACGGAAGCGGCAACCCTTTCACCGGCAGAAGATTCACTGTCATACCTACATTGACAAAGATATGAGCAAGGAAAAGTGTGGCAATCCCAATGAGAACGAGGCTAGGAAAACGTTCAACGGTTTTATACGCTGAATGAATCAGATCCAGTACCAGAAACGCGAACAGACCAAGTATCAGACAGACGATCACAAATCCGAATTCTTCACCGATGACAGAGAAAATGAAGTCCGTCTCCTGCTCCGGCAGGAACTTAAGATGCGTCTGGGTTCCTTTCCCCCACCCCTTACCCCAGAAGCCGCCTGAGCCGATAGCTGTCTGGGATTGAATGACCTGATAAGCAGCGCCCTTGGGATCGCGCGAGACATCGAAGAATACGAGGATTCTTTCCTGATGATAAGGCTTCAGCTGACCCCAGAAATACGGTGTCAGGAGACCGAGGAAGATATTACCGAAAAAATTGCTAAGCCCAACCCTTAGTGTCGGCCGGGAGCGGTAGAGAATAACGGCCAAAATGATAATCCACAGCGTGAATGAGTAGTAGTTGGACGCTGTCATAATACTGAGTATAGGAGCCAGAAGTAAAAACAGGTGGACAGGTTTGGCACCAACCCAGAAGAGCATGGGAATAACGGGAGTGAGTACGATGATCGCAGAGCCCAGATCGGACTGTCTCAGAATAACAGCTGCTGGGATAAGCGCAATTATGATAGGAAAAGCCAGCGAATAAATTTTCTTCATTTCAAGATTGTAGTCCGACAAATACCTCGCCAGGGCGATTACCAAGAACCACTTAATCGGCTCGGACGGCTGAAAACTGACGCTTCCCAGAGAGATCCATCTATGAGTCCCCGCTACAGTACCCGTAAGAAAAGGAATCAGCAATGCACCAAGTCCCAGCCCAAAGGCAACGTAAGCATACTTATGAATAATCCTAGTTGAAGGAGAGAAACAGACAACAAAGATCAAAAGAGAAGGAATAATCCAGAGAGCGTGCTTTGCGAACCTGGATGACAGGGAAATTTCACCTGCGTGGGAAGCGATACTATAAAGGGCCAGCAAACCGAACCCGGTCAATATCAGACCAATTACGAGCCATCTTACAGAAGATTCTCCCAGCTTTGAGATAAAACGAATCATCTAAATGTCAATTGATCCTTTTTATCTTGGAAGTATTCGCGGACGATACGAGCGGCAAGAGGCGCGGCGGCAGTACCACCTTTACCCCCGTGCTCCACCAGAACCACAAGAGCAATCTTCTGATCACCTTTTTCAGCAAATCCTATAAACCAGGCGTGCAAGTCACCAAGGGGGTTCTGCGCCGATCCCGTTTTACCAAAGAAATTGACATCTGAAGCAACAAAACCCGGACTGTATGCTGTTCCATCAGGGCTGTTTACTACATCAAACATCAAGCGGCGAATCCTTGACCAAGTAGATTGTTTAAGAAACAGACGATCGCGTATCTCCCTGATTTTTGATTCACTCTCTGCTTGAATAAGTGTCAGCTTTGGGATTTCGCCCCTGGCGGCCAACAATGCCGCAAAATGCGCCATCTGAAGCGGGGTTACCAGGATATCACCCTGACCGATGGCTATATTCAGGAGATGCCCTTTTGTCCAGCCACGTTTCCCATATTTCCCGTCCATGAAAACGGTATTAGGAACGGTACCGCCATATTCTTCTGTTACCTCAACCCCTGTCTTTTGACCAAAACCAAACATCATTGCGTAACGATGCCATGAATCGAGCTTAATGCGCTGAACAAGCTGATAGAAGTAAATGTTACAAGATTCTACTATCGCTCTCGATAGATTCACGACTCCGTGGCCTTCCTCTTTCCAACAGCCGTAAAATCGATCACCGTAGTGATAAGTTCCTGAACAGGAAACGGTCCAGCCGGGATTAACCAATCCTTCCTCAAGAGCAGTAATAGTAGTAATGAGCTTCATAGCTGAACCGGGAGGATATATACCCTGTACGGCTCTATTAAAGAGCGGTTTGTTGCCGTCCCCGGTGTATTTTCTCCACACCTCAGGTTCCATAAAACCAGCGAAATCCTCCAGTTGATAGTCCGGCTTACTCACCATAGCCAACACTTGACCCTTCACAGCATCAAGAACAATTGCCGACCCAATCTTGCCCTCCATGATATATTCAATATTACCTTGGAGATTTCCGTCAACAGTCAGATGGATATCTTCGCCGGGTACCGCTGGAATAGGCGGTCTTTCTTTGACCGTACCGACTTGTCTGCCGTACGCATCCACCTGTTGAAAATAGGTGCCTTTCTTCCCGCGGAGTACAGATTCGAACTCTTTCTCTATTCCCTGAGCACCGATAAAATCGCCAGGCAAATAGTCCGGACCATCAAGTTCACTGCGGGCAATCTCGCGTAGATAACCGAGCAGGTGAGAAGCTCTAACTCTTTCCAGTTTAGGATAATAACGGACGGGGAATTCAGAATAGATAACGCCGGGGAGCTGATTCTTGTGTTCTTCTACCAGACTTAATCTTTCTATGGGGACATCGCGTGCGATGCGAGCCGGGAGGAAGCGGCCTCTATAGTATTTATTAAGATTCTCAATTACTTCGGCACTGTTCATTTCGAGATAGCTGGCAACAATCTTCAACTCCCGATCTTTATCAACTATTTCATCCCTGATAATAGAAATAGTGTAAACTGACCGATTCGCTACCAGAATATTCCCGTACTTGTCTAGAACTTTCCCTCGAGGAGCATAGGTGGTGATGGGACGGACGCGATTATATTCTGACAGCTCAAAGAATTTGTCGTACCGATAGATTTGAAGAATGAAGAATTTGGTGATCAGTAGAGCAAACAGCGCCGCCGCCACACCATAAACAACATTCCTTTTACCAGTGGTGACATATATTTCACTCTTCAGCACTGAAAGTTATGCCAGCTTATCGTTTGGGTGAACGCGGTGAAAAGGGACGATAATCTGCATTATGCCGATGAAGACAAACGTGTATCCCGCAACCAGAATCCACGTTCCCCAGAAAAGAGGCTGAGAAGATTCATAAACACTCTGATAGCGTACATAGACGTACACAACGAAGTGCAACAGTCCCACAGCTACCCAGGCAATGTGAAATACGAAAGGATTCATACGGTGGAACTTTCCCTGCAATCTTCCAATCAGGAAACCGGTAATGGACTTCGTCAGAGGTGCCAAACCGATAAGGGATCCGGCACTGAGAAAATCTTCAATGATGCCGAGAGCGAAGCCGTAGATAACTCCCTGCATGCTTCCGTTCTTCAAAGCCAAGTAGATGACAAAAATAAGGAGGAAATCGGGGCGGATGCGTTGAATTGTCAGGTACTCTGACAGGACAAACTGAAGCAGAAAAACTGCGAAGGCTCCAATGGCAGGATGTCTCCAGTTCACCTCGCCTCCTTCAAAATCACAAACAGGTGCTGGAGCGCCGTAAAATCGGTAAATGCATCTGCTACAACAATTTTGTGCAGCATCTCCGGTCGCTCTGTTACGCCAACAACCAATCCTACCGGGAAATTCTCGGGAAAAATATCACTGAAACCAGAAGTAATAATCCGTTCGCCGATTCCCACATCGACCGCTTTGGGTATCTCCCAAACCTCAAACGTTTCGCCACTCTTCCAGCGCAGAATGCCCGTTGCCGCGGATTTTTCAAGCTTCACACTTATGCGGAAATTGTAGTCGGTCATTAATTGAACAACGGACGTTTTCTTTCCTACTGAGACAGTCTTACCAACAACACCGCCCAAACCGACAACAGCGTAATCTATTCCGATTCCATACTCGCTACCCGTATCGATAGTGACCGACGAAATCAACGGCGCGATCCCTTTATTAATAATCCTGGCCGGAACCAATTCATATTGGCTGACTCGTTCATAATCCAGCATTGCACGGAGTTCCTCATTCTCTGCCTTAAAACTCAGAAGCGAACTGTTCAAGAATAACAACTGCATCACCTTCTCGCGCAACAGCTGATTTTCCTCCCGCACTTCACTGATTCCTCTTACCCACAGGACCGGCTGATATAAGACGGTCAAGACAGTATTAACCTTGCTCTGGATTAATCGAACTTCAGGTGATTCACTGTAAGAGAGAAGATAGATTGAAACAACTATTGCGAGGAAGAGTGAAACGTAATCTCTTCGCTCAAAGAGGAAACCGAGAAATCTGCGCATTAAGAAGAGCTAAATGAGGACTTCGGCATACTTCTTGATATTATTGAGGACTATGCCTGTGCCCTTGACAACGTCCAAAAGAGGAAACTCAGAAACGTTTGCCGCCAAGTGCGTTCTTTCACGAATGTTTTGATCCAGACCTTTCAACAGTGCCGTTCCGCCCGTAAGGATGATGCCACGATCGAGAATATCGACTGACAGCTCTGGCGGCGTCTTTTCGAGAGTTCGTTTCACCGCATCAACGATTTGGGTTACAGTATCCTTGAGGGCTTGCCGTAGTTCATCAGAGGATATCTCGACTGTTTTCGGAATACCGGAAACCATATCGCGCCCCTTTACGGTAATTGGCTTATCATTCATGCGCATGGCTGTGCCCACAGAAACTTTAATTCTCTCCGCGGTCGGTTCACCGATTTCTAACTTGTGTTCGTTACGAAACCAAGAAACGACTGCCTTGTCCATGGCCCTTCCGGCTACCCTGATCGTCTCTTTCGTGACAACACCGTTGAGGGCAATGACAGCAATCTCTGTAGTCCCGCCACCAATATCTACGATCATATTGCCCACAGGCTTGCTTATATCGAGGCCGATGCCGATGGCCGCAGCCACGGGTTCCTCAATAAGATATATCTCACGTGCATTAGCTCTTTCACCGGAGTCCTTCACAGCACGCCTCTCCACCTCAGTAACACCGCTGGGAACACAGATGACCATTCTGGGACGGGCTATCCGATTGAATCGAATCTTCCTGACGAATCCTTGTAGCAAACCGTCAGTCATCTCGAAATCGGCAATTACACCATCTTTCAGAGGTCGGATCGTCTCTATGTCCCGGTGAGTCTTGCCAACCATCTCATTCGCTTCATTTCCCACTGCAAGGATAACTCCGTCATTAATTCCCCGGGCAACAATGGATGGCTCATTAATAACCACCCCCTTGCCCTGAAGCCAGATAAGTGTATTGGCCGTCCCCAAGTCAATGGCGATATCACCGGAAACCCATCCACCCGGACGGAAACTATTCATTTACTCTACTCACGCTAAAGAAATAACAAATTTAGATGATTTTCCCTTCCTCGGAGTCCTCGGGAGGGTTATAAGTTACTGTCCGGCAAACTACTAGTCAATCTGAATCTAAGCAATCATGTGTATATCACAAGCGAGATGAGAAACCAAACTGGAAATGAGAATTTTTCAATGGAAGTAATTTTTATCTGAATAGAATAAATTCGACCAGTAATCAATCCACTGAAAGTAGGTAAAACTAATGGAGGAACCAAATGAACGACATTACCAACTATCATAACCCGCGCTGATCAAAGATCCGGGAATCCGTGCAGATTCTCAGAGATAAGGGAGTTGAGCCTCAGATCGTGGAGTATCTTAAGACGACGCCTGACGCGACTACCCTGAAGAAGCTGGCTTCAATGATGGGTCTCCGCCCCAAGGATTTTATCCGCAGGCGTGAGGTCGATTTCAAAGAGCTTGGACTGAAGGATAAACTGGAAGACGACGCTGAACTTTTTCGACAGATGGTAGCACATCCAAAGCTGATGGAGCGCCCCATTGCAATAAAGGGAGATCAGGTAGTTCTCGGGCGGCCGCCAGATAGAGTGCTTGAGCTACTGCATTGAAAGATGTGACAGGTTGGTAACGACCTGAAAGATCAACTCCCTGATGGAATACATAATCGTTTCACTTGTCGCTCTGTTGGTATCGGGGTTAACGCTCTTCTCGGGCTTTGGTCTCGGTTCTCTCCTCATGCCCGTCATGGCCATTTTCTTTCCCATGCAGGTAGCGATCGTAGCAACTGCCGTTGTTCACCTGGCCAACAACTTTTTCAAACTGTCACTCTTTGGCAAATATCGTCGCGGCGACGTAGTGGTAAAATTCGGGATGCCAGCAATCGTTTTTGCCGCCGCCGGGGCTTGGATTCTAACACGCATCTCAGGTCTTCCTCCCGTTGCAACTTACACCTGGTTCGCCAGACAGTTCGAAGTAGAATGGGTGAAACTTATGATCGCCGCTCTCATAGTCATCTTCGCATTGATTGAGGTGCTGCCAATGTTTCGAAAACTCGAGTTCAGCGTCAGCCTGTTGCCGTTGGGTGGCG
Source organism: Candidatus Neomarinimicrobiota bacterium (assembly GCA_030743815.1). Taxonomy (NCBI): domain Bacteria; kingdom Pseudomonadati; phylum Fidelibacterota; species Fidelibacterota bacterium. Next base: position 50,769 of record JASLRT010000023.1, read on the forward strand.
TTCTAAGCGGCCTGTTCGGCGGACTTTCCGGACACCAGGGAGCCATGAGAAGTGCCTTCCTCGCTAACACAGGACTTACTAAGGAACAGTTCATCGGTACGGGTGTCACCATCGCTTGCATGGTTGATATCACCCGTCTCACCGTCTACGGCGTTAATTTCTCTATCCTAGAATTAGAAAATAGTAAACTTGTCCTGGCCGGATCTCTGGCGGCATTTCTCGGTGCTTACCTCGGAAAGCGAATGGTTGAGAAAGTGACTATGATTCATATCCAGAGATTTGTTGCCATATCATTAATCGTCCTGAGTATTGCATTAGGGTCGGGTCTTATTTAAAGAAAAACTTGAATAGACAAAGGAATTAATTATGATCACTATCCGTAATGCGACAGAAGCTGACATAGCTATTATTGTAGCCTTTAATAGTGCCCTTGCTGAAGAAAGTGAAAATCGATCCCTGGAACCAAAAATTTTGAAGAGCGGCGTCACTCAATTTCTGCAGCAACCGCAACAGGGATTCTACACTCTCGCTGAAGTAGACGGTGAAATCGTGGGACAGGTGATGATCACCACCGAATTCACTGACTGGCGCAACGGCGTCATGTGGTGGATTCAAAGCGTCTATGTGAAACCCAAATACAGGCGACAAGGTATCTATCGAGCTCTCCACGAATATTTAGCCGAATTGGCCGCAAAAAAAGAGGAAGTCCGCGGTATCCGTGTCTATGTACATGATGAAAACAAGTTAGCGCAACAGGTATACCTGAACCTCGGCATGGAATGGTCCGGCTTCAAGATTATGGAGAAAGACTTTGTCTTACCACCGGTCGGCAGTACAAACAAGTCAGCTGATTGACCCTCTTCAGGAAACAGTTCGCACTTATGTCAGTTTTGCAACGACAAAACAGACCCAGCAGAAAAGCTCCACAATCGAAAACTATACTGTCTTTCCCTTGCCTGCCAGCTCCCCCTTCTCCTAAATTTAATCGTTATCTGATCCAGCATAATCATCTTTTTACAATCTATCGGAATCATGACTAATAAAATCATTCCCTGTCCAGAACCGGTAAACGAACCCATCAAGTCGTACGAACCGGGCTCTGATGAACGTAACAGTCTTATGGCAGAACTGAGGAAACTCCGAACCACCGAAATTGAGATTCCTCTTATTATCAGCGGCAAAGAGGTACGAACCGGCAATTTTACCGATTGTGTTATGCCTCACAATCATCAGCACATCCTGGCACGATACCACAAAGCGGGCAAGGCGGAAGTCAATCTGGCAATAGAGAGTGCGAAGGAGGCGTGGCACGATTGGTCACGAAGTTCACTGGAAGAAAGATCAGCAATTTTTCACACAATGGCAGATCTTCTGGCGGGTCCCTATCGCAATCTCCTGAATGCGGCGACCATGCTGAATGTAAGCAAGAACGTCTTCCAGGCCGAGATCGATTCAGCTTGTGAACTTATTGATTTCTACCGCTTTAATCCGTGGTACGCGCAGGAATTATACAGTCATCAGCCGATGTATTCTCCCAAGCCAACGAAAAACCGGACAGAACACAGACCGCTGGAAGGTTTCGTATTCGCGGTGACACCGTTCAATTTTGTCTCTATCGCCGGGAACCTCCCCACCTCCCCTGTCCTCATGGGCAACGTTTCGCTCTGGAAGCCGGCTTCCAGCGCTGTCTTCCCTGCATATTACCTGATGAAACTTTTCCAGGAAGCAGGCATTCCAGACGGCGTTATCAATTTCATCCCGGGACCAGGCTCTAAAGTTGGACCAACTGTTTTGCCGAATACCGATCTGACTGGAATCCATTTTACCGGCTCAACAGCTGTCTTTCAGTCCATGTGGAAAACAGTTGGAGAAAACATCGCCGGCTATGCTACTTATCCTCGCATCGTGGGCGAAACTGGAGGCAAAGATTTCTGTGTAGCTCATGAATCCGCCGATCTCGACGCCCTAGTTACCTGTATGGTGCGGGGTGCATTTGAGTATCAGGGACAGAAGTGTTCCGCACTCTCGCGGGCGTACATCCCGTCAACCATCTGGCCGGAGGTGAAGGATCGGTACACTGCCGAAGTGGAATCCATCAGAATGGGAGACGTAGAAGATTTCACGAACTTCATGAACGCGGTGATAGACAAACCGGCTTTCGGCTCAATTGTTGACTACATAAACTACGCAAAAGAATCGTCCGACGCCGAGTTTCTCACGGGCGGAGGCTATGACGACTCGGTGGGCTACTTTGTTGAACCAACTACTATCATTACTACCGATCCCCACTTCAAAACGATGGAAGAAGAGATATTTGGCCCCGTCCTGACTATTTACGTTTACGATCCCAATGAATGGCAGGATACTCTGCAACTGGTTGATCGAACGTCGATCTATGCCCTGACGGGATGTATTATGGCTCAAGACAGAGCTGCCATCGATGATGCCTCGCTAGCACTCACTCATGCCGCGGGTAACTTCTACATCAATGATAAGCCGACAGGAGCTGTGGTAGGCCAGCAACCATTCGGCGGCAGCAGGGCATCAGGAACGAACGACAAGGCAGGTTCTATCTGGAACTTAGCACGCTGGGTTTCTCAGAGGACCATCAAGGAAAATTTCGATCCCCCAAAAGATTATAGGTATCCATTCATGGCTGACGAATGATCAGGTTCATCAAAAGAATTCTCGGATTCAGGAGCTTCTTCGGATTCAGCTAACATTTTCTCCTCTCAAAGCAACTCCTGTTCCAAGTGCGATGGCACGGGGTTTTCTATAGAATCAAGCATAAGCTGCGAAAGGCCTGAACAGATATGAGAAGAACTCGAGTCCTCATCATGGGAGCCGCTGGGCGTGATTTTCATGATTTCAACGTAATCTACCGCGATGATCCGCAAAGCGAGGTTGTCGCCTTCACGGCAACGCAAATCCCCAACATCGAAGGTAGGCTATATCCACCCGCTCTCAGTGGTGAACTGTATCCCGATGGGATACCCATTCTGGACGAGGCTGATCTGTCCCGTCTGATATCTGAAATGAAAATCGACGATGTAGTCTTCGCCTACAGCGATGTTTCCCATCAATATGTGATGCACAAGGCGTCGGAAGTCCTGAAGTGCGGGTCAAATTTCAAGCTCTTGGGTGGCGAAAAGACAATGATCAAATCTAATAAACCGGTAATAGCAATCGGCGCTGTCAGAACCGGATCTGGGAAAAGTCAGACGACTCGGCGAGTGGCAGAAGTA
>JASLRT010000024.1 GCA_030743815.1 Candidatus Neomarinimicrobiota bacterium
GTGATGCGGCCGCTGACATTCATGCGAACATAATCTGTGCCTAGAATTGACTGGCCAAAAGGATCACTTACAAAAACGGGTTCAGCCATGACAGTTATGTTGTTCATCTTACCTGACAGCCAGAAATCGAACGACGCAATATCATCTTCTCCAGACCGATATTGATAGCCTGGAAGTATACCGAAGACTGCGTGCTTGTTAGGTAAGTCAGCTTTAACCGCATTGAGTCTACTCATCTCTAATGGATAGAACTCTCGGAAAACAGACAGATCGTGGTTTTTCCTGAAATCCTGATAAAAGGGAATCATATAGGGAGAAACAGGAGCAGTTGGATAGCCCTGACCGTAGAGTGAGAGGCAGAAAAAAACTCCCATGATTGGGAGCCTGAAGATTCTAATCATAGAATCCATTCGACATCAATTAATAATTGTCAATCCTCAGGCTTGACCTTCTATTGTAATGTGGTCCAAATCAACGTCCTTTGGTGGCGGGTAGTAATCCTGAGGTTCGTATTCGGGAATCAGCTGTTTCAGCCTCTGCTTGATCATATTAGAATTAAAAGAAATGGAAACAGCGAGTAAAGAATCAATTCCCTTCTTAAGGCTGTCCCACGATTCTCGTTGTGTACCGTCCTTCAGAACCACGATCTTATTATGTCTGGTTCGACGGACTTTCTCTTCTTTTGTCGCCAACTGTTCATAGAGCTTTTCACCTGGACGCAGACCAGTATAGGTGATAGGTATATCAACTTCGGGCTCAAGCCCGGAAAGTCGAATCAAGTCCTTGGCCATATCTACTATCTTGATAGGTTTACCCATCTCCAACAGGAAAATCTGTCCTCTCTCCCCTATAGCCCCAGCCTGGAGGATAAGTTGCGACGCTTCCGATACAGACATGAAATAACGGGTCATCTCCGGATGGGTTATGGTCACGGGGCCACCATCCTTTATCTGGCGCTGGAAGGTTGGAATAACACTCCCAGAGCTGCCGATGACGTTGCCGAACCTGACCGCCAAGAACACGGTTTTTGTATGATCATTAACAGTTTGGATCATTCTCTCGGCTAATCGTTTGGTAACACCCATTACATTTATAGGACTGACGGCCTTGTCCGTGGAGACCAACACAAATTTTTCCACCTCATACTTGCCAGATAGCTCAACCAGGTTCATTGTACCACCTACATTTGTTGATACGGCAGCCCAAGGATGAAGCTCCTGAATGGGGACATGTTTGTAGGCAGCAGCATGCAATACAACCTGGGGAAGTGTGTCATTGAACACTCCCTCCAACAGTGCTTTATCGCGAATATTACCTAACATGCCACGTACATTGCTGCGCTTGCCTAGAGCAGTGCACTCCTGTTGAATCGTGAACAGATTTTGTTCGCTATTATCCAGTAAGATCAATTCTGCAGGGGAAAAAGCAAGACACTGCCGCACAAGTTCGGAACCGATGGAACCTCCAGCGCCTGTCACTAATACCCGCTTTCCCTTTATAAACTGATTGATTGAACCTCGATCGAGATGGATCTCTTCCCGACCCAACAAATCGGTAAATTGTACTTCACGGAGCATCTTGATGGAGAATTTATCATCGATCAGTTCTGGGAGACTGGGGACAATCTTGCACGGTACGCCTGTCTGTTTGCAGTGCTCAACAATTCGTCTCATCTGTGGACCCGTAGCGGACGGGGCGGCAATGATGATTTCATCATAGGCGACTGTCAGACCGGAAATATCACTCACCTTGCCCATTACAGGTATACCATGAAGTTCGGCATTCCTTTTATTGCCGTCGTCATCAAGAAAGGCGACGATCTTATATTCATCGCGGTACCTGCCAAGGACTTCCCTGGCGATCTCGTTTCCGGTGTTTCCGGCTCCGATCAACAGGAGTTTTTTCAGGTTTAGGCTGTTCTTCTGAGGATTGAAAACAATGTGAGAAAAGTAGAGACGTATGGCAATTCTAGAGCCGTGAATCATGATCATCGTAAAAACAAAATCAAGCAATATTATTGACCGGGGGATAACACATAGCGGGTGGACGGCGGGGTGGATCAGAGCAATGATGGAGAAGAGAAGAACAGTTGCTACCGTTGTTGCTTTCAGGATACGCAACAGATCCCAAACACTTGTGAAACGATACATCCCTCTGTACAGTCCAAAACCGACAAAAGTGAGAAGTTTTATGGGAATAGCCAGGGCAACAACGAAGAGTACATCGTTGAACATGGCAGTAGTAATAACGAAATCGAAACGAATAGCATAAGCCGCAACTACGCTGAGCGTTACAATAATGAAATCAACGCATAAGGCAATGGCTGTATGCTGA